>NZ_BANB01000105.1 GCF_000964365.1 Acidisphaera rubrifaciens HS-AP3
CTCGCGGCCACGAAGGCGGCGAGGCAGCCGGCGGCCGGGGCGTCGTCCGGCAGAGGGGCACGGGCGACGCCGATCACCCGCGCCCCGGCGGCATGCGCGATCTGCGCCGCGGCACCGCCCACCCCGCCGCCGACGCCGATGACCGCCACCCACTCGCCGGGGCGCACCGCGCCGTATTCGACCATCCCCAGCCAGGCGGTGACGAAGTTCACGCCGACACAGGCGGCATCGTCGTGGCTCAGCCGCGCCGGCTTGCGTGTCAGCGCGGCGAGCGGCACCAGCAGCCGCTCGGCATGCGCGCCGTCCACGGTAAAGCCGATCTCGCCCCCGGTGCCCCAGACCGGCACGCCGCGCCACGCCTCCGGCCCGTCGATCACAACGCCGGAGAAGTCGCGGCCCGGCGTGCGCGGCAGCAGCGTGCCGTGCATCGCGCCGGCCACGTTCTTGACGTCGGACGGGTTGATCGACGTCGCCTTGACGGCGACCACCGCCGTCTCGCCCGGCCGCGCCACCGGATCGGGGACGTGACGCAGCGTCAGGACATCGGGCGGCCCGAAACGCTCGAAACGCAGGGCGCGCATCAGTCGGCGAGCGCCGCGGCCACCGCCGCGCGCAGCGCCGGCAGCACCTCCGCGCCGAACCAGGGATTGCGTGCCTCCCACCCCGTCGTGCGCCATGACGGATGCGGCAGCGGGAAGAAGCGGGGCAGGTGGCGCCGCCAGTCGCGCACCCGCTCGGTCATCGCGCCGCGGCCGAGGTAGTGCGTCTGGGCATAGGTGCCGACCAGCAGCGTCAGGCGGATCGCCGGCATCAGCGGCAGCAGCCGGGGCTGCCACCGCGCGGCGCAGCCCGGACGCGGCGGCGCATCGCCCCCGGCGGGCAGGCGCCCCGGGTAGCACAGCCCCATCGGCAGGATGGCGACGCGGCGTCCGTCGTAGAACGCCGCCTCGTCCATCCCGAGCCAGGTACGCAGCCGCACGCCGGAGGCATCGGTCCAGGGCGTGCCGGAGACGTGGACCCGCGTGCTCGGCGCCTGGCTCGCGATCAGCAGCCGGGCGGTGGCGGAGACGCGCAGCACCGGGCGCGGGCCGAGCGGCAGGTCGGTGCAGGCGCGGCACGCCCGCGCGGCCGCGGCCACGTCGTCCAGGGTTTCGGCCGTGCTCATGCCCGGCGGGCCAGGAGGTCAGCGACGAAATCCGGCACGATCCGGGTCGCCGGACCGTGGACGGCGCGGTCGACCAGATGCGTGCCCTCGGATGGTTCGAGGTTCAGCTCCACCGTCTCCGCCCGGCCGCGCACCTCGGCGACGAAGCCGGCGGCGGGATAGACGTTGCCGCTGGTGCCGATGCTGACGAACAGATCGCACCGGGCAAGTGCTGCCTCGATCGCATCCATGTGCAGCGGCATCTCGCCGAACCAGACGATGTGCGGCCGCATCCGCCCCATGGTCGCGCAGGCCGGGCAGGCGGTGGCCATGCCCAGATCCTCGTCCCAAGGATGGGTGGCGTCGCAGGCGCGGCACCAGGCGCGGCGCAGCTCGCCGTGCATGTGCAGCAGGCGCCGGCTGCCGGCGCGGTCGTGCAGGTCGTCCACGTTCTGCGTCACCAGCAGAAGCTCGCCCGGCCAGCGCCGATCCAGCTCGGCGAGTGCCAGATGCGCGGCGTTCGGCGCGACGTCCGCGAGCTGCGCGCGGCGCGCGTTGTAGAAGGCCTGCACCCGCTCCGGGTCGCGCCGATACGCCTCGGGCGTCGCCACGTCCTCGATCCGCACCTGCTGCCAGATGCCGTCCGGGTCGCGGAACGTGGCCAGCCCGCTCTCGCGGCTGATGCCGGCGCCGGTCAGGATGACGATGTTGGGCGCGCCGGTCTTGTTTGGTGCGTCGGTCATGCGAGCGCGTAATCCGCCTCGGCGGTATAGGCCGAGGCTTCCTTGCCGAGGCGGGAGCTGAACAGGGTGAAGTGCTCGATCGGCACCGGATCGGCGCGGAACAGGGCGTGCGCCTGCAGCCAGGCCACCAGCCGGTCGTCCGCCACGCCGTCCAGCCGGGCGATGGTGACATGCGGCAAGAAGCGCCGCCGCTCCGGCTCCAGCCCCGCGCGCTGCAACGCCGTCTCGATCTTGCCACGCAGGTGATCGAGCGCCGGGTTGCGCGCGACCCCGACATACAGAGCGTGCGGCCGGCCGGACTTCTCGTGCGCGCCGACACCCTCCAGCGTCAGCTCGAAGCCGCGGCCGCGCAGGCCGGCCAGGGCGGCGTCGATATCCTCCGCCCGATGGCCCGGCATCTCGCCGATGAAGCGGAGCGTGAGGTGATAATTCTCCGACGGCAGCCACCGCGCCCCCGGCACGCCGGCGGCCAGGTCCTCCAGCCGCTCGCGCAGCGTCCACGGCAGATCGAGCGCCACGAACAGCCTCATGACTTCCCCTCCGTCCCGCCCGTCCCGGGGTCGGCGCGCGCGAGGAGGTCGATCACGCGGGGCAGCAGCCGGGCGACCACGCGGCGCACGCCCTCCGGATTGGGGTGCAGCCCGTCGGCCTGGTTAAGCCCTGGCACCCGCGCCACCCCGGCGAGGAAGAACGGGTCGTAGATCACTCCCGGACGGCGGCCGAGCGCATCGAACGCCGCGCGATAGGCGCGTTCGTAGTCCGGCCCCATGTTGGGTGGCGCGTACATGCCGGCCAGCAGGACCGGGATGTGGCGGGCCGCGAGCGTGTCGAGGATGGCGGCGAGGTTTGCCTGCATCTGCCCCGGATCGGCTCCGCGCAGCCCGTCATTGGCACCGAGTTCGACGATCGCCGCCTGCGCCGCGTCCGCCGCGCCGGGATCGCCGAGCACCCAGTCGAGCCGCGCCCGCCCGCCGGCCGAGGTGTCGCCGGAC
>NZ_BANB01000104.1 GCF_000964365.1 Acidisphaera rubrifaciens HS-AP3
GCGCTGTTCTACCTCCAGGAGCGCGGCACCCTGTTCGTCTCGCCGGGCGAGAAGGTCTACCAGGGCATGATTCTGGGCGAGCACTCGCGGGACAACGACCTTGAGGTCAACCCGATCAAGGAGAAGAAGCTCACCAACATCCGTGCCGCCGGCAAGGACGAGGCGCTTCTGCTGACACCGCCGCGCAAGCTCAGCCTGGAGCAGGCGATCGCCTATATCGAGGACGACGAGCTGGTCGAGGTCACGCCCGGCGCGGTGCGCCTGCGCAAGCGCTTCCTCGATCCGCACGAGCGCAAGCGCAGCGAGCGCCGGTCCGAGACCGAAGCCGCCTGAACTGGCCGCCGTGGCGGGCGCGCCCTATGCGATGAGCGCGGCCAGCTCCGTCATGCTGGGGACGATCAGGTCGGGCTGATACGGCGCGGCGCCGAACGGGCGTCGGCGGCGGTCGATGAAGGCGGTGCGCATCCCCGCCGCCTTCGCGCCGACGCAGTCGAAGGCGTGGTTGGCCACGAACAGGATCGCATCCGGCGGCAGATCGAGCAGCCGCGCCGCCGTGCGATAGGTCGCGTGGTGCGGCTTGAACGCCCCGGCCTCCGCCACGGAGATGAGGCGGTCGAAGGCGATGCCGTGATGACGGGCGCCGGCTTCCAGCATGTCGGGATCGCCGTTCGACAGGACGACCAGGCGGTAGCGCGACCGCAGCCGGTTAAGCGCCGCCGGCACTTCCGGAAACGGGCGCAGCCGCTCGATCGCGGCGACGAGATCGCGCACCTCCGCCGGCGTGTGCGCGATGCCGGCGCGGTCCAGCACATGCGCCACCGCCCGCTCGCCGATCTCGCGGTACGAGGTATGGCCGCGGTCGAGCAGCGCGTCGATCATCGAGTTTTCGAAATGCGTGCGCCGCCACCACGTCACAAAGGCGCCGGGGTCGCCGCGCCAGCCCTTGGCCGCGAGATAGGGCGTCGCAACTTCGATCAGGCCGCCCTGCATGTCCACGACGGTGCCGTACTGGTCGAACATGCAGACCTGCACGCCCGCGCGGATCGTCTCGGCCATCGCCGTCTGTGTGGACATCGTTCGCTCCCGGCTGTGGCCCGCGCCCGTCTCGCGCCGACCCGCTGATCTTGTTGTCCGGGGCAGGGAACCATCCGGCGGGGCGCACGAAAAGGCCCGCCGGCTTGGGGGCCGGCGGGCCAATCCGTCATCTCGCGGCTGCCGTGGGGCCGTCTGCCGCGCCCGCGTGGGCGCGGTGGACGCCGCGTTCAGCGCGAGGCGAGGCTGTCGGCGGCGGCGCCGTTCAGCACCAGTTCGCCGCCATTGGCGGCCAGCTGCGTCACCGGAACGGTCGTCAGGTGGTTGCCGGGGGTGTTGAACATGCCGATCCACACCACGGCCTGATTACCCTCGACGGCCTTGAGGCTGCCGATCACGTGCCCCTGGGCGTCATAGACGAACGAGCCGACCTGCGTCGGGGTCACGCTCTGCGCCATCGCGGCGCCGGTGCCGAGAGCGAATACTGCGGCGGCTGCCAGAAGAGTGCGACGGATCATAGTTCTTAACTCCTGCTAACTCGGGAGGGACTTGAAGTTCATCTGTCCCTCACCGGACAGGACGCATATTGCACCGCAGCGTGCGGCCGGCCACGCGCATGGTCGGCCTAAGTCTCATGTCGAAAATAGGGGAAATGACCCGAAGTCTTGGCCGATTTGCCTACTGGCGAGTTGGATGCATCGCGCCGTTGAATAGCAGGCATGACCGGATGCCGCCGGCGAATGGCAGCTATACATCGGAGTATTTGGCGCGACTGAGTCGCGTCCGTGTCAGTGCCGCGCGCGGTGCCGGCGTGCCGGGCGTCCGGAGGCGGCGGGGCCGCCGCGCGCCACCTGTGCCGCGATCGCATCGGCGAGCTGTCCGACCGCCTGGCTGGTAGCAGCCACCTGCGACTCCAGCGTGCCGTCCGTCGGGCGCACCGTCAGGCGGACCTCATGGGCCGTCGGCTCGCCGGTCGGGCCGGCGATCGCGACCTGTGCATTGAGCACGACCGCGCCGGATGCGTCGGCGTCGAGACGGAGGACGTTGACCTCGATACGGGCGTCGGAGTCCGGGCTGATCGCCCCCGCCTCGTTGAAGACCTGCGTTCCCGGCAGGCGCTGGGTCAGATCCTCGCCCAGCACGCGGCCGACCATCGCCGCGAGCGGCTCGCCCCACCAGTCGTTGGCCTGCACATCGAGGCGATAATCCTCCGACGAGCGCACGATCTGCGGCCGTTCGAGATAGCGGGCGAGCGAGACCTGGCGCAGCGTGATGGCGCGCGGGCCGCCGGTGAGGGTCGGCCCGGGCACCGCGCGCAGCGTGTACAGCCGCGGATCGGGTGAGGCGCAGGCAGCAGGCAGCAGGGCTGCCGCCAGCAGCAGCGTGCGGCGCTTCATCATTCCGCTCCGGTGTTGGTGCGCCCGCGTATCAGCGCTTCGGGATGGCGGGTCAACAGGTCGGCGAGCACGCGGACCGAGCTGGCCGTCTCGTTCAGCTGCGCCAGTAGCCGGTCGAGATCGCGCTTGAAGCGGCTGTCGCCGCCATAGCCGGTATCGACGGAGCTCACGAGGCGGTTGGCGTGGGCGACCGTCTCGCTGAGGGATTGGGCGATTGCCGGCAGGCGCGCGAGGGCGGGGCTCGCCTCGCGGTCGAGCTTCTGGGTGAGGTCCTGCACCGAGGCGAGCGCCTGTTGCATGGCCGTCAGGGCACCACGCAGCTGCGCGCCGTTCGCCACGCCGGCGACACCGGCGAGCGCGGTGTTGAGGTTGTCGCCGATCGCCTTGAACGGGATCGCGTTGACCTTCTGCAGAAGCTGGCTGATCGACGCGGTGATGTTGTCGAGACCGCCGCCCCGCAGGCTGGGAATGACGAAGCGGTCGCCGTCGCGGGTCATCTCCGCGGGCGGCGCGTCCGGATCGATGTCGAGCGACACGCTTTGCGCCCCGGTGATCAGGTTCGCGCTCGTGAGCTGCGCGCGCAGCCCGCGCCGGACGAGGTCGCTGACGACGCGCGCGACGTCGTGGCGGGTGGCAAGCTCGTTGTCGGCGATCCGGTCGGGCTGCACCTCGAACTGCACCGGGATCAGCACGCGGTCGTTCTTGCGGTCGTAGCGCAGGCTGATGCCGGTCACCTGCCCGATCTTGATGCCGCGCAGATCGACGGTCGCCCCCTGCGACAGGCCGCGCACAGAGCCCTCGAAGAACGCCTCGAAATAGAGCGGCTTGCCGTACGAGGCGCTGTCGGCCGCTTCCTTGTCCTTGTACAGCGGGAATTCCTGGTTGGCCGCGGCTTCGGTCGCCGTCGGCTCCTTCGGCGGGTTGTCGAAGGCGATGCCGCCCAACAGGATCGCCCGCAGGCTTTCGACCTGCACCTGCAGCCCCGTGCCGCTGAGAGACACGTTGACGCCGGACGCGTTCCAGAAATGCGTCCTCTCGTGGACATACTTGTCGAAGGGCGCGCGGACGAAGACGCGCAGGGTGACGTAGTTCGCCATCTCGCCCACGTCCCAGCCCAGCACCTCGCCCACCGACATGTCGCGGTAGAAGACCGGCGAGCCCTGGCTGAGCGAGCCGAGCCGGTCCGCGCGTAGGACGAAGGTGCGGCCGGGCGTGTTCTCCTCGAGCACCGGCGGGTTTTCGAGCCCGGTGAAGTCGCGCTGCGATTTGCCGCCCGCTGCACCCGGCAGAAGGTCGATGTAGGCACCGGACAGCAGCGTTTCGAACCCGCTGATGTTGCCCGCGAAGAAGCGCGGCTTGACCACCCAGATGCGTGTCGTGGAGGTCAGCAGCCGGTCATACCCGGCATGCAGTTCGGCGGTGACGATGACATGGGAGAAGTCGTCGGACAGGCGGATGTTGCGCACCGTGCCCAGCACCACGTCCTTGTGGCGGACCTGCGACTGCCCGGCCTTCAGCCCCTCGGCGGAGTTGAAGGTGATGGTGATGGTCGGACCGTGGTTGCGGATCGTCGTGATCGCCAGATACAGGCCGATCGCGACCGTCACGATCGGGATGATCCAGATCAGGTTGAATCGCCGCCGATGCGAGGCGCGCAGCGTCGCCTGCACCGGCGCCGCCCGCTCCGTCTCCCCGTCGGTGTCGTGGGGCGGCGGCGATCCGTCCGGCCGCCCGGACTCCGGCCTTTCGTCCCCGGACCCGCCGCTCATTGCGCCGACACCGCCTCGGCGGGGACGGCCGGCCGCGACCGTGTGCGGCGGGCCGCGGTTTCCGCCGCCCGGTCCCACATCAGCCGGGGATCGAAGCTCTCGGCCGCGAACATCGTCAGCACCACGACGGCGGCGAAAGCAAGCGCGCCGTAGCCGGGTTCGATGCGTACCAGCCCGCCGAACTGAACCAGCGCCACCAGGATGCTCTCCATGAAAATATCAATCATCGACCAGCGGCCGATCAGGGCGATGACGCGGTAGAGCGTGGTGCGGTCCTGCAGCCGGGCCGTCAGGCCGAGCTGTGCCGTGATCAGCATGGTGAACAGCCCCAGCAGCTTCAGCACCGGCACCGCGACCGAGGCGAGGAACACGATCAGCGCCAGCGGCCATTGCCCGCCGTCCAGCAATTCGCGCGCGCCGCCCAGGATCGTGCTCGGCTGGCCGCTGCCCAGCTCCACGTAGGTGAGAACCGGCAGGACGTTGGCCGGCACGTAGAGCACCGTCGCGGCGAGAGCGAGCGCCCAGGTGCGCTGCAGGCTGGCGTGCTTGCGGGCGTGCAGCCGGCTCTCGCAGCGCGGGCAGTACGCACCCTCCGGCGCATCGGTCACCGCCCCGCAGACGTGACAGGCGATGCCGTCGTCGGGCGCGCAGCCGGGCAGGCGCCGCAGAACCCCGCGCCGTTCCATCGTCTCCCACACCGCCTCCGGATCAAGCAGGGCATCGACGGCGACGACGACCAGCATCAGGATAACCAGCGCCCACAGCGCCGGCCCGGTCTCGATATGCGCGAGCTGCCGCAGCTTGGTGTAGGCGACGAACAGGCCGACCAGATACACCTCCACCATCGACCAGGGCCGGAGATGCTGCAGCAGCCCGAACAGCCGCGGCAGGTGACGCGGCGGCCGCGTCAGGCGCAGCGTGCCGACCACCCAGGTCAGTCCGGTCAGGTGCGCGAGGGGCACCGCGATCGTGGTCAATACGACCAGAAGCCCGAGCTCCCACAAGCCGTGCAGCTCCAGCCCCTCGGGCCCGGTGAGCAGCGTGGCGGTGCGGTCCATGCCGGTGGTGCTGACATCCATCATGGGCGACGTGCAGGCGATCAGCAGCAGGACGATGCCGGTGATCCCGAGGGCCAGGGTCCGTGGCAGGGGGTCGCGCTGTCCCCGCCGCAGCACCTTGTCGCAGCGAAGGCACGCGGCGATGTCGCCGGGCGCGGGATGCGGCACGTATTGGCGCTGCCCGCAATCGGCGCATTCGTGCAGGCGGCCGAACGGCGCGGCCGACGGCGTCGTGGGAAGGGCCGGCTCGCCGGTCGGCATCACGCTTGGCATCCTCGGTCGGTCAGAAGTAGCGGGACCGTGACGGCGCGGCAACCCGCCGGCACTCCAGCCCGCCCAAAGGCCATGGTGCCACGGCGGCTCCCGCTGTCACATGTCGCTCGGGTGACGCCGTCCAACGTCCCCGCCCCGCGGCGGTTGCCGGCCCCCGGCGGCGCGCGCTATAGAGCGCCGCCTCCGGCAGCCGGCGTAGCTCAGCGGTAGAGCAACTGATTCGTAATCAGTAGGTCCTCGGTTCAAGTCCGAGCGTCGGCACCAGGTTTCTCCGTATAGTCAGACATATAGTGGTTCGCCGGTGTCCCGGGGGGCGGCGTGCGGGCATCTCCCGGCCGGGCAGGGGGCACCGGACACCTGGGCTGGCGTGACCGCCGGCCGGGGGCCTGGGCCGAAACGGTGCCGAACCGCATTCGCCACGTCGCCGGAATGACGGCGTCCGGCGGAACCGCGGGGTGGCTGTCCCCGCAAACGCGATTGGTGTCCCGCCGACGCATCGCCGCCGCCCATGGGCGAAGCGCCGGCGCGGGTGCCACCGGGGCGCGGGGTAACCCACGGCGACGGTCGGCCGAACAGAGACTTCTCCGCCCGGCCTGACCGACCTGCGGACTGACATTTCATTGTAACCGTGTGCCTGGCCACGACGCAGCCTGGCATCCGCGCTGCCACCTCCACCGCCCCCGGTCCCGTCCGTGGCGGCGGGCGGTGGATCCTTCCTCTTGCATCACGAGACGTTGTCCGGAGCGCGGAACCTCGTGCTTTGGGGTCTCGGGGTATTTTATCCTCGTCGCCTGTAACCCTGCTCAACAGGGCAGCGAACTGTGCGGTGTGGACTGAGGCAGCCATATCGGACGCGGGCAGGCGGACAGGTCGTGTGCGCGATCGGTCGGAGAGTACCATTCAAGGCGCTTACCGCGGCGATGATCGGGAAGAGGCAACTTATCCGACGTGGCACCCCGACCGATCGCGAGGGGACCGCCTTCGACGCGTATGCTGCACCCAACGCTTTATCCGAATTGTGCGAGTGTATCCGATGGAAACCGAAACGGCTGTGGCCGCTCATCCACCATCTGGCGGCGGGCGTCGGCTGCATCCCTTGCCGCTCAGGATCATGCATTGGGTGAACGTCGCGGTGATGCTTGTCATGATCACCTCCGGCTGGGGGATCTATGACGACGACGTCATTGTCCGCGGCTTTCATTTCAGTCCGTTCTGGCGGCTCGGCGACTGGGCGGCGTGGAGCCTCAACTGGCACTTCGCCGGCATGTGGTTCCTCGTCATCAACGGTCTGTTCTATCTGGGCTACGGGTTCGCGACCGGCCGTTTTCGGGAGAAGCTGTTGCCGATCCGGCCGGCGGAAATCGTGCGAACCGTTGTCGATACCCTGCATCTCAAGATCGCGCACGAGGACATCACGGTCTACAACGCGGTCCAGAAGCTTCTCTACATCATCGTCATTCTCGCGGGCATCGCCCAAGTTGTCACCGGGATCGCAATCTGGAAGCCCGTGCAGTTCTCCGGGCTTGTTTCGCTGCTCGGCGGATTTCAGACGGCCCGCGTGCTGCACTTTGCCGGCATGACGGTGATCGTCGGCTTTCTGATCATTCATGTAACTCTTGCGCTGTTCGTGCCGAAGACATTGTGGGCGATGCTGACCGGCGGTCCGAAGCTGAAGCCCCGCACCCGGGTCGAGGGAGGCCACGCGACATGAGGTCGCCGTTTCGTCCAGACTCACTCCCTGATCCGGCGATTCTTGATAATCATCGGCCCCTGATCAACTCTTTGGAACGGCGCGGGCTCCTTCGTGGCGGACTGTCGCTCGGCGCACTCGTCATGCTGACCGGCTGCGACGTGAAGCGGCCGGAGGCAGTCAAATCGGCCCTGCTGGCGATTTCCCGTCTCAACGACGATGTCCAGGCGCTCCTGTTCAACCCGAACAAACTTGCGCCGACCTACCCTGCCTCGATGATCCTGCGTCCGCCCAAGTTCAACGCCTACTACGATGTGATGAACGTCAAGCCCGTCGATGGGGCCACATGGCGGCTGGAGGTGTCCGGACTGGTGGCGGACAAGCGGCCATGGACAGTGCAGGATCTGCAGGCGTTGCCGCAAAGCTCGATGGTGATCAGGCATATCTGCGTCGAGGGATGGAGCTATATCGGCGGCTGGAGCGGCCCGACGCTGCGCAGCTTCCTGGAGCATGTCGGCGCGGATCTGCGTGCCAGATACGTGGCCTTCAGGACGGCCGATGATTACCCCAGCAGCATCGACATGGCCACCGCGCTGCATCCCCAGACTTTGCTGGCGACCGCCTATGGCGGCGACACCCTGACCGATCCGTTCGGCTATCCGGTGCGACTGCGCATGTCGACGAAGCTTGGATACAAGAATCCCAAATGGATTACCGCCATCGAGGTCACGAACACCTACCCTGGCGGATTTTGGGAAGCAAAAGGCTTTCCCTGGTTCGCCGGGCTATGACACGGGCAGCGCCGCTCAGGCTGCTGATTTGGGCGGGGTCCGTCGCCGCGGCGATCGCTTCGGCGCATGCCCAGAGTCCGACCCCCGGGGGGATGCCGCCGCCGCCGGGCATGAGCCTCGCCGCCTCCACCGCGATGCGGTTCCCGCAGCCGGTGCGCGTCGGTGATCTCGTCGGCAGGGACGTTCTCCGTCCCGTCGAGAGTCAGGACGTCCTCGGCCGGGTTCGCCGGATTGTGCGGGATCACAATGGTCGGATCATGGTCGTGGTCGATTTCGGCGGTTTCCTCGGCTTCGGCGCTCGCCCGATCGTGGTCCCCATCGACGCCATGGTGCTGCTCGGCCAGGACATGGAGATCGTCGCCTATACGCCGCAACAACTCCGCGCATTCCCCACATTCTCCGGTGCCGGCGTCTCCGACGCCGCGGGTGACACGGTCATCAAGGTCGGCCTCGCCAAACCCTCGCACTGACGGACCAGAGCGCTGGAGCCTTCTCGGTCATCGAACTGTCGTTCGTGAAAGACCACGAGACCTGTAACCCTTTGCCGACCTCCGCAGAACAAGGAGTCTGCGGTGCTGCCCAAGACGATCGCCTCGCCGACACGGGGGCCATGGCCGACGCATTCGCCGCGATGGAAGGGTACAGCGTGGTCTCCGCGATGCATGGACAAAGAGGCGAGCCGGATGGGATGCGCGCCTCAGCCAGTGGAGTTTGCGCCATCGGCGTGATGGCAAAAGTCCCGCGACCGGGGTTTTCAAAGACACGGCTTTGTCCACCCTTGCGCCCCGAACAGGCGTCGGCGCTGAGCGCCGCGTTCCTGCGCGATACCACGACAAACATCGCGCGGGCGGCGCGGTCGGTGCCGATTTCCGGCTATGCCGCCTACGCGCCGGTGGGGGCGGAGGAAACCCTCGTCCCTCATCTGGCGCAAGGCACGCGCCGCGTTCTGGCCGATGGTTCCATCCCGGTTCCCGACGGCGTCGAGGGGTTCGGTCGCTGCCTGCTGCATGCCATCCGGCAGCTGTTCGCGGCGGCCCACCCCGCCGCGTGCGTGCTCAGCTCCGATATACCGACGCTTCCGACGGAGTTTCTTGTCGCCGCCGCGCAGGCTCTCCTCGTCGGAGACGATCGGCGCGTGGTGCTGGGGGCGTGCGACGACGGCGGATACTACCTCCTCGGCATGCGCGTTCCCCATGCGCGGCTGTTCGCCGACATCCCCTGGAGCACGGACACCGTGGCCGCGGCCACGCGCATGCGGGCGGCCGAACTCGGCCTTGATCTCGTGGAGTTGCCGCCCTGGTACGACATCGACGATGCGGCGGCGCTGGAACGGCTGGTGCGCGGACAGGACGGTTCCGATGCGGTATGCACGCGTCGTGCGTTGCAGATGCTCGGGCTCGAAGCGTTCGGCCGCTCGCCCTGCGTCGCATGACGATGAGGCGGCCGCTGTATCGGCTGGGTTCGCTCGGGGCGGCACTGCTGACTCTGACGGTGCTCGCCCTCCTTCTCGATATTCCTGCGAGTTTCGATACAGCCCGCACCGTGCGGGTGGCCATTCTTGTCGGCCTGCTCGCGCTGTCGTCCGGCCTCTATTTCGCGGCCGTCCGGCTCGTTTTGCGTCACACCTGGCCACGCGGGACGGTCTGGGTCGTGCTCGGCGTGGCGGTCGCGCTGCGTGGTCTTCTGCTGATCCAGCCGCCGATCCTGTCGAGCGATATCTTTCGCTACGTGTGGGACGGTCGCGTGCAGGCCGCCGGCATCAATCCCTATCGCTACGTCCCGGCCGATCCTGCCCTGGCAGCTTTGCGGGATCGCGCGATCTACCCGAGGATCAATCGCGCGACCTATGCACGCACGATCTATCCACCCGTCGCGGAACTCGTGTTCGCGGCGGTTGGCCGGATGTCCGACAGCGTCACGGCGATGCGGCTGATGATGCTTGGGTTCGAGGCGGTTGGCGTCGTCTGCCTGCTCCACCTGCTGTCTCTGGCCGGACTGCCGCGCGAACGGGTCCTTGTTTACGCGTGGAACCCGCTGGTCCTCTGGTCCTTTGCGAGCGACGGACATGTCGATGCGGTCGCCGTCGGTTTGCTGGGACTGGCCTTGCTGTTACGGGCGCGACACAGGGACGGTTGGGCGGGGGCGGCGCTGGCCGGTGCGGTCCTGGTGAAGCTCTTTCCCCTGGTGGCGGTTCCGGCCTTCATCCGCGGGGGGCGTTTCTGGCGCCTGACACTCGCCGGACTCGCGGTCATCGTCTGCGGCTACGCACTGTACAGCAGTGCCGGGTGGCACGTCCTCGGTTTCCTGCCCTCTTACGGGCGGGAGGAGGGCATCGACTCCGGCCAGGGTGTCTGGCTGCTGGCCGGGCTTGCCCGGCTCCTGCCGCTCCCGCGTGAAGCGGCGGCGGTTTATGCCGGCGGCGTTGTCCTGATCTTCCTCTGCGTCGCGGTGGCAATTCTCCGCCGGCGGCCGATCGAGAACGATGCCGAGGCGCTGTGTCGCGATACGGGTCTGCTGGCGGCGGTCGCCATGGCGGCAATCAGCCCGCATTACCACTGGTATTTCGCGTGGCTGGCGCTGCCCGCGGTCGTCGCTCCGTCCCGCGCCCTGATCTGGCTGGCGACCGCGCCGATCCTGCTCATCAAGGAGCCGGTGCCGGGGGATCGCTTCTTCTGGCCCTCGCTCGTCTACGTCCCCGCCATCCTGCTGCTGCTCGCGGATCTTCGCCCCTGGCGGGCGATCAGGTTCCGGCGCGGCCCCCAACACGGAGAGAGACCATGTCCGCTGCGACGATCCTGAAGGATCCGCGTCGCTATTTCGAGGAGGTCGGCGCCGATCGCACCGACGTGGCCGCGCAGCTGCCCGTTTGCCTCTATCTTGAGGTCACCAACCGCTGCAACCTCCTCTGCGAGACCTGTCCGCGCACGTTCGAGGAACTCGAACCTCCCGCGGATATGAGCTGGGACCTGTTTACCCGGATCGTCGATCAGGTGCCGAACGTCGCCCGCGTCGTGATGCATGGGGTGGGCGAGCCCATGCTGGTGAAGAACCTGCCGGACATGATCCGCTACCTCAAGGCACGGGGCACGTATGTCCTGTTCAACACCAACGGCACCCTGATGCAGCCGCGACGCTTCCAGGAGCTGATCGACACCGGCCTCGACGAGCTCCGTGTTTCGCTCGACGCGGCGGATCGCGAGTCCTATGCGAAGATCCGGGGCAAGGATTTCTTCAACCGCATCGTGCGCGATGTCGGCAAGTTCATCGCGTATCAGAAGCAAGTGGGCGCGACCACGCCCCGCGTGTCGCTCTGGCTGACCGGCCTCAAGGAAACCGTCGCCCAGCTGCCGGAATTCGTGCGCCTCGCGGCGAGGATGGGTGTCACACAGGTGCATCTGCAGCGCCTGGTGTTCGACGACGCCGGCTACGGCAAGGCCACGGCGGGCAATTCGCTGTTCGAAAGCACGCAGGAGACCGAACGGCAGGCGATCGCGGCGGCGCAGGAAATGGCTCGCCCGCTCGGCGTGACGCTCGACGCCTCGGGTGCGACGGAACCCGGTCTCAGCCTCAAGCGGCAGGATGACCGCGCCTGGGCCGCGTGCCGGCGCCCGTGGTCGCTGATGTATTTCACCGCGCACGGGCGTGCGCTGCCGTGCTGCATCGCGCCGTTCTCTGCGCGCGGCTATGCCAACTACACGCTCGGGGACGCCACCCAGGACGACCTCCGCGAAATCTGGAACAGCCCTGCCTATCGGGAGTTTCGTGGCAGTCTGCTCTCCGACGCCCCGCCCGCCCCTTGCCAGAATTGCGGGATGCGATGGAGCCTCTGACGCTCGTCATTCCGACCTTCAACGAGGCGGACACGATCGGCGGCGTCATCCGCGAGATTCCGCCACCCTATCGGCGCGACATCATCGTCGCCGATGGCGGGAGCACGGACGGCACCCAGGCGGAAGCGCGTGCGGCCGGCGCGCGCGTGATCGATGCGGGACGCGGCTACGGCCGCGCCTGCGCGCTGGGGGCCGGGGCCGCCCATCCGTCGAGCGTGGTCATCGCCTTCATGGACGGTGACGGTGCGGACCGTGGTGACCTGATTGCCAGGATCGCGCGGCCGGTCCTCTATGACACGCATGATTTCGTGCTGGCGTCTCGCACGCGAGGCGCGCGGGAGCCGGGCGCGATGCTCTGGCACCAGGTCCTGGCCGGCCGGTTCGCCGGCTTCGGCATGGGCGCGCTGTATGGAGTCCGGTTCAGCGACATGTGCGCCTTTCGGGCCATCAGACGGGAGGCGCTCGGATCTCTTGACATGCGCGAAATGACGTATGGCTGGAATATCGAGATGCAGATGAAGGCGGCACGCGCCCGTCTGCGTATCCTGGAGGTGCCGTTGCCCTATCGCCGCCGCGGTGGCGGCCGGTCGAAGGTTGCCGGCTCCCTTCGCGGCACACTGAACGCGAGTACCCGCATTGCAGCGACCTTCTGCCGGGTCGCCACATCGGGCAGCGGTCGCGGGGCGTCGGGCCGATAATCCGGCCGCGGTGCCGCCGTCAGCCGGCCGCCGGAATGCGGTAGAGGCGACCCGTCGCCCGCAGGTCCTCGACCGTCCATGGCGGACCGACGCCCGCGATCATCCATTGCAGGATGGACCACAGATCGCGGTCGGCCACCGCCTCGTCCAGCGGTTCGAGCGCGTCGACCACGGCGTGGATCTCCACCCCGCAGGGGAATGCCTCGCCGCTGCGTCCGACGAAGACCAGGGCATAGACGAGGCCCGACGGGGCGCGGACATGACCCGGCCGCGCGAGGCCGACGCGGTCGAGGTCGAAGGCGCGGATGAAGAAGGCGCGGAACTCCGGATAGTGGCCGAGCCGGTCTTCCGTCAGCAGCAGCTCGCGCCGGGTGTCCCCGGCGGCGGGCGCGTCGATGATCGCGACCTCGGTCATCGCACCGCTCCCCCGCCGTCGAGCCGGCCCAGGAAGGCGGCGATCAGAGCGCCGATGGCCGCGCCCGAATCCTCCTGCAGGAAGTGCCGGCCGGTGACGAGATGCGGGCCGTCCGCGTGCGGCAGCAGCCGCTTGAAGCGGGCGGCGAAGGTCGCGGCGTCGAACACGTCGTCCTCGCGTCCCCAGACGATCAGCGTCGGCAGCGCCGACCGCGCCAGCCGCTCCTCCAGCCAGGCGAAGCGCCGGGCGGCGCGTGCCTCGGCGTCGAGCGGTATCCAGCGCGGCCATGTCCAGGTCAGCAGGCGCGCGGCAGGGTCCGGCAGCACCGCCTCGTACACCGGCTGCGCCTCGCGCCGGAACTTCTCGCGGTCGACGACGGACAGGTAGACCCCCCGCCCGGCGAGGACGTTGTGGCGGCCGAGCAGGTAGGGACCGACGAGCGGCGCGTGCATGGTGCGCCAGGGAAAGACGCGCGTGTGGAACTCCGCCGGCGGTGCCGCCCAGGCCCATGTGCTCATCACCGTCAGGGCGCGCACGCGGTCGGGATTGTTCATCGCGAACGAAAGCCCGGTCGGGCCGCCCCAGTCATGGCAGACCACCGCGAGGCGGCGCAGGTCGAGCTGCCGGACGAGGCCGGTCAGGTTGGCGATGTGCCCGTCGAGGCTGTGGGCCTGCTCGCGCGGCGGTTTCTCCGACAGGCCGAAGCCGATCATGTCGGGCACGATCACCCGGTAGCCCGCCTGCAGCAGCGGCGGGATCACGTCGCGGTAGAGGAACCCCCAGGTCGGGTTGCCGTGCAGCAGCAGCACGGGATCGCCGTGCCCCTCGTCGACATAGTGCATCCGCCAGCCGTTGACCCGCGCATAGCGCGCGGCGTGCGGCCAGCGTGTGCGAAATCCCTCAGTGCGGGCCAGATCGTCCTGGATCACGGCCGCCTCCCGTTTTGGAACGTCCGCACCATAATGCGGCGGTCCGGCGGGGCGCGCAATCCCCGCCGCAGAGGGAGTTTGTTTCGCACCGCTTGACTCACATCAGTGCGGCATGGTGCGGCCGCGGCATGTTCTGGGGATGGTTACAGCGCGAGGATAAGCTCATGTCGGACGCAACCATCCAGACAGGGATGATACGCCCCGAAGCCGCGATCGCAGGTGCTCAGCGCGGGCTGGCGTGCTGGTCGCGTGCCTATACGGAACTCGCCCACGGACTGATGGAGGCAAGCCTCGCGCAGTTCGATCTCGTGCGATCGATCTACGGGTCGCGGGCGGCCGAGTGGAGCGTCCCGCCGACCGCGCGTCCGCACGATGCGGCGCTGCGGTCGCTGACGGGGATGCATGCCCGCTACGACATCACGGTGGACGCCTACCGGCGGATCAACGACCGGTTCGCCGAGCACGTCTTCGCCGCGGCGGAGGCACTGGTGGACGCGTTCGAGGACGGCACCGCGCCCCTCGCCGCGACCGCGCCCACCACGGCGTCGGCCGGCGCGGTCGCGGCCCCGACCACGGGCGCCCAGAAGCCGCCGCGGCCGATGGCCGCGCGGCAGGACACCATCATGGCGGACAACGATCGGCAGGGAGGCAATCATGACGGATACGGAACTGCGGCAGGCGGTACTCGACGAGCTCAGCTTTGACCCCAGCATCGACGCCGTCCACGTGGCGGTCACCGCCGAGGGGGGTGTCGTCACGCTGCTCGGCCATGTGGCGACGTTCAACGAGAAGCATCGGGCGGAGAAGGCTGCCGCGCGGGTGAAGGGCGTGCGGGGCATCGCCAACGACATCGAGGTGAAGCTGCCGCCCAACCTGCGGGAGAGCGACGAGGCGATCACGCATCGGGCGGTGCAGACGCTCGCATGGGACGCGGCGCTGCCGCGCGACCGGATCCAGGTCCATGTCGCGCATGGCTTCGTCACCCTCACCGGCGAGGTGGACTGGCGGTATCAGCGCCAAGCCGCCGAGGATGACGTGCGCAAGCTGCACGGCGTTGTGATGGTGGCGAATCAGATCACCGTCAGGCCGCGCCACGATGCGGCGGGCCCCGCGGAGGTGCGGCGGAAGATCGTCGATGCGCTGCAACGCAACCTCGCCGAGACCACCGCCGGCATCACGGTGGAGACGCAGGGCTCGACCGTGAAGCTGTCGGGCAAAGTGCATGACTGGCGCGAACGGGCCGCCGCCGAGCGCGCCGCATGGTCCGCGCCGGGTGTCACGCACGTGGAGGATAAGCTCGTCGTCGCCTGACGGCGGCCTTCGTACAAGCGGCGGGCCGGCGTCTCCGCCGGCCCGCTGTCCCCCCAGACGTCGCGCGGCCCGGTCAGCCGCGTCGCGCGATGCTCACGTCACCGTCGTCATCGTAGCCGAGGTTGTAGGTCCTGCCGTCCCACACCGTCGCGCGCACCGTCACGGTGTCCGCGCCGTGGGCCGTCTTGATGAACACCCGCATCTCCTGCGCGCCGTTGTTGCAGACGAGGCTGCGGTTGCCGTAGGGCGCGAGCGTCCACTGATCGACGCCTTGGCCGTCGCAGGTGACGCCGAAGAACACCGTGTGCCCGGTGGTGTTATGGAACAGCACGTCGGCCCGCGCCGCGCTGCCGATGCCGAATGCGACGGCGCCAGCGATCAGCGCGCCGAAGATACGGAACTTGCCGGTTGTTGCCATGTCGCTCTCCTGTCTCGCCGTCCGGTGCCGCCGGAGACCACTCTCCGTCCGGCCCGTCCGGTGAGGCAGTTATGGCGAAATCAGGGCATCGGCCGCGCTGAAGCGATTCACACTTCGTTACGGACTCGGCCGCCGCCGTCAGGGGCGCGCGAGCATCGGGCCGAGCGGGCGGCCGGCAAACAGATGGATGTGGAAATGCGGCACTTCCTGGCCGCTGTTGACCCCGACATTGGCGAGCAGCCGATAGCCGTCGGTCTCGTGCCCGAGGTCGCGGGCGATCCGTCCGACCGCGCGCACGAAGCCCGCGATTTCCGCGTCCGTCGCGCGCGCGCTGAAGTCCGCCCACGAGCAATACGCGCCCTTGGGGATCACCAGGACATGCACCGGCGCCTGCGGATTGATGTCGTGGAACGCCAGCACGTGCTCGTCCTCGAACACGCGGCGGCACGGGATTTCGCCGCGCAGGATGCGGGCGAAGATGTTGGTGTCGTCGTAGGGGGGAAGGCCACTGACGGGCATGTCCGGTTTCCTCCACAATGAACGCGACCGCGGGCGGCGCGGCCGAAGCGCTCAGGGTATCTTGGTGGTGTTGAGGCCCAGGGCGTTGGAGATCGAGCGCGCGCGCGACGCCTTTTCCGCGATGCCGCTGATGCCCTCGCGCATCTGCAGCTCGTGCCAGACCTCGTCGGCGCGGATGCCGGCGTTCACCCAGACGACGATCAGGTGATACAGCACGTCGGCGCTTTCGCTGATCAGCGCCTCGCGGTTGCCGGCGACGGCTTCGATGAGGCATTCGACCGCCTCCTCGCCGAACTTCTGCGCGACCTTGGCGGTTCCGCGCGACAGCAGGCGCGCGGAGTGGCTGACGCCGGGATCGGCGCCGCGCCGGTCCATCACCACGTCCCACAGCCGGTCGAGCACGTCCGCCCCGGTCTGGGCGGGGACCGGGAGCACCGGACGGACCGCGCGCTTGCCACGCTTCTTGCCGGTGCCCTTGAGGATGGCCTTGGTGGTCGCCTTGGTGGATGCCTTAGTGGCGGCGACCTTGGTCCGGCCCGATTTCTTCGCTCCCTTCGCCATGGTCGTCACGCGGCGCGGGCGGGGGGCGGCCGCACCGGCAGGCCGGCGGCGGCGAGCGCGGCCTTGACCTCGGCGATGCGGAACGTGCCGAAATGAAAAACGCTGGCGGCGAGCAGCCCCGTCGCGCCGGCCATCGCCCCCTCGACGAAATGCGCGAGCGTGCCGACACCGCCCGAGGCGATGACCGGCAGGCGTACGGCGCCGCACACGGCGCGCAGCAGCCCGACATCGAAGCCGGCGCCGGTCCCGTCCCGGTCCATGCTGGTCAGCAGGATTTCCCCCGCGCCCATCGCCTCCACCTCGCGCGCCCAGGCGACGGCGTCGCGCCCCGTGCCGCGCCGGCCGCCATGGGTGAAGACTTCCCACCCGCCGTCAGGCCGCCGCTTGGCGTCGATCGCGACGACGACGCACTGGCTGCCGAACTTGGTCGCCGCCTCGGCCACCAGTTCGGGGCGGGCGACGGCGGCGGAGTTGATGCTGCACTTGTCCGCCCCGGCCAGCAGCAGGCGGCGCATGTCGTCCGTCGCGCGTATGCCGCCGCCGACGGTGAACGGCAGGAACACGCGCGCCGCCGTGCGGGCGACGACGTCGAGGATGGTGTCGCGCTGCTCGTGGCTCGCGGTGATGTCAAGGAAGCACAGCTCGTCCGCGCCGGCCGCGTCATAGACGGCGGCCTGCTCGACCGGATCGCCGGCGTCGCGCAGCGAGACGAAGTTCACGCCCTTCACGACGCGACCGTCCTTGACGTCCAGGCAGGGGATGACACGCAGCTTCAGCACGTGGTCCTTGAACGCCAGACGGCGTTGCCGAGGCAAGCGTTGTTATGTCAGCGCAGAGCCCCGCCCGCGCGGGCGGGCGCGGGGCGCTGGCAGGCCAGCGCCTCGTCGGGTGTCACGCGACCGTCATACAGCGCGCGCCCGACGATCGCGCCGGCGATGCCGGGCGTGGCGGCGGCGGCGCGCAGATCCTCCGCCCGGCCCACGCCGCCGCTCGCGATGACCGGCACCGGGGTCGCGCGGGCAAGGGCCGCCGTTTGTTCGAGGTTCAGCCCGCCGAGCATCCCGTCGCGGCCGATATCGGTGTAGATGATCGCCGCCACGCCGGCATCGCGGAAGCGCGCCGCGAGATCGGCCGCCGGCAGGGCGGAGGCTTCGGCCCAGCCCTCGGTCGCGACCATCCCCTCGCGGGCATCGATGCCGACGACGATGCGGCCGGGAAAGGCGCGGCATGCCTCGACCACCAGCGCCGGGGTCTTCACGGCGGCGCTCCCCAGGATGACCCGCGTGACGCCCGCCGCGAGCCAGCCTGCGATCGCCGCGATGTCGCGCAGCCCGCCGCCGAGTTGCACGGGGATGGTCACCGCATCCAGGATCGCGCGCACCGCGTCGGCGTTGACCGACCGTCCGGCGAAGGCGCCGTTGAGATCGACGACGTGCAGCCAGCCGAAGCCGGCGTCGGCCCAGGCGCGGGCCTGCGCCGCCGGATCGGTGCCATAGACCGTCGCACTTTCCATCGCGCCCTGCCGCAGCCGGACGCAGGCGCCGTCCTTGAGGTCGATCGCCGGATAGACGGTGAAGTCAGCGTCGGCCATCGCGCCTCGGCAGGGGCTTGAGCAGCTTGTAGAAGTGAAACCCGCGTATGGTGGCACCCGCGACGCGGGCATAGGCGGGATGGATGCCCCAGCATTCATAGCCGAGGCTTTCGTACAGCCGTATCGCCGCCGACTGCGTCTCGCGCACGTCGAGGTTCAGCACCTGATAGCCCTGCGCCCGCGCGCTTTCCTCCACCCGTCGCGTCAGCATGCGGGCGAGCCCGTGGCTGCGGGCATAGGGTGCCACGAAGGCGTGCATCAGCGTCGCCGCGAAAGCCTGTGCCTCGTTGTTGCGCGGCGGACGGACAAGCTGGGCGGACCCGACGATGACGCCGTCGAGCCGGCAGACGAACAGCTCCCGTTCCGGCACGAGCAGCACGCCGCGGAAATAGCTCTCCATGGCGAGGCGGCCGGGCGGCGTCACCCAGCCGAAGCCGCCGCCGTCGATGATGGCGGCGTCGGCCGCCTCGCACAGGGCATTGAGGTCTTCGTCGCTGATTTCCGTCAGCCGGTCCACCACCGCCCGGTCACCGCTGATGGGGGCCGGCGGCGTCCCGTAGCCGGTCAGCTCGGGTGACGGCATGTCAGGGAGCCCAGGTGAGAAAATTGCTCAGGATGCGGATGCCGACCTCCTGCGATTTCTCGACATGGAACTGGGTCCCGGCACGGTTGCCGGAGGCGACGAAAGCCACGACCGGCCCGCCGTAGTCGGCGGTGGCCAGCACCTCGGACGGGTCGGCGCCGCGCAGTGCGTAGCTGTGCACGAAATACGCGTCGTCGCCCGGCGTGATGCCGGTGAGCAGATGGTGCGCGCCGGGCGCGAAATCCAGCGCATTCCACCCCATCTGCGGCAGCCGCAGCCCGGGCGCGTCCATCGGCGCGATCTCGCCCGCGATCCAGCCGAAGCCCGGCGTGACCGCATGTTCGAGTCCGCGGGCCGCCATCAGCTGCATGCCGACGCAGATGCCGAGGAACGGCGCGCCGGCGGCGGTCGCCGCCACGATCGCCTCCTCCATGCCGTCGATCGCCCGCAGGCCGGCGGCGCAGTCGGCGAAGGCCCCCTGCCCGGGCAGCACCAGCCGGTCGGCGCGGGCGACGGCGTCGGGATCGGCGGTGATCGCGACCTCGGCCCGGCAGCCGGC
>NZ_BANB01000103.1 GCF_000964365.1 Acidisphaera rubrifaciens HS-AP3
CCAATACCGGGCAGGTCTTCTTCGGCAGTCTCGGGCTCGCGGCGGCCGAGACGCTGACCGCCGGCGGGCTGGTCAACCCCGGCCAGTTGCAGATCGAGGGCAACGGCACCATCGCTGCGGTAATGCAGGTCGGCACCGGCGCGACCGATAGCGGCGACATCACGATCGACGCGGGCGGCACGCTCGCCGTCGCCGGCACCTTCGCCGAAACCGCGGGCCTCGTGGTGGTCGATGGCGCACTGTCGGCGGCCGCGATCGCGCTGTCGGGCGGCGTCCTGCAGGGCAGTGGGACCTTGGGCGGCGCCGTCGTCGATGGCGGGACGGCGCTGATCGAGGCGACCGGCACCTTGGCGGTCGACGGCAGTTATCAGCAGGCGGCGTCGGCCACGCTGGAGGAGGTCGTGCCGGGCGCCTTCGGCTTCGGAGCGATGACGGTCACGGGCACCGCGACCCTCGGCGGCACGCTGGCGGTCGCGCTGCAGAACGGCGCGGTGCTTGCTGCGGGCGAGACGCTGTCGGTCGTGACGGCCGGGGGCGGTGTGAACGGCGCGTTCGCCGAACTCGTCTACAACGGCGCGACCGCGCAAGGCACCAGCAGCCTCGCCATCGGCAACGGGCTGTTCCTCAATCAGGTGTACGGCGCCGACACGATGAGCCTCGTCGTCTCGGCCACCGCCGCGGCGCCGCCGGTGCTGACGACGCCGGGCACGGTCGTCGCCAATCTCGGCTCGGCCGCGCCGATCGGCGGGCTCTCGGTCACCGTCGCCGCGGTCGGAAGCGTCAGCGTGACGCTCGCGGACGCGACGGGCGATCTTGCCGCCACCGGGGCCGCGGGGGCGACGGTTGCCGGTGACAACACCACGCAGCTGACGCTGAGCGGCACGCCCGACGCGGTGAACGCCGAGCTTGCCAGCGTCACCGACACCCCGCAGGGATCGGCGCTGAGCGACACGATCACGCTACGCGCGATCGACGCGGCGCTGCAGAGCAGTAGCGCATCGATCGCCGTGTCGATCAATCAGCCGCCCACCATCGCGCTGCCGCAGCCGGCCTTCGAATTGCCCGGCGTGCGGGGAGCGCTCGGCGGCATCGGCGTGACGGACCCCGACGCGGTGGCGGCTGGCGAGACGCTGACCGCGGTCATCACCGACAGCACGGGCACGCTATCCGCCACCGCGTCGGGCGCCGGCAGCGTGACCGGCAGCGGGTCCACGCAGCTTACGCTCACCGGCGGTCTTGGCGACCTCAATGCGGAGCTGGCGACGCTCGCCTTCCTCGGCAGCGCGACGGACACGGTCCAGGTTACCGTCAGCGACGGGCGCGGCGGGGTGGCGAGCGCGAGCCTGCCGGTCGCGGTCAGCGCTGCGCCGAGCCTGACCACGCCGGGCGGCACGATCGACGAGTTCAACGGCGTCAGCCAGCCGGTGAGCGGCGTGCAGCTGGTGCCGGCCGCCGGCGCGCCGGCCGACGTGGTGTATGCCGTCACGCTGAAGGCCGGCGCCGGCGGGCTGTCGGCCGTGCCCGCGTCCGGCGCGCAGGTGAGCGGGTCGGGCACCGCGACCTTGGTGCTGAGCGGCACCGCTGCCGCGCTCAACGCTACGCTGGCGACGCTGACCTATGCCGCCCCGGGCAGCGGCACCGCCGACAGCCTCGCCGTCAGCACGCCCGACGGACAGGGCGGCGCGGTCCAGCAGGTGCAGGCGATCGCGCTGGCGGCGCCGCCGCCGCCGGGCATCACCGCATCGGGCGCCGTCGCGGCGCCCGGCATCCTGACGCCGATCGACGGCCTGTCGGTCGCCGCAGGGAACGGGGCCTCGGCCGCCACCGTCATGACGGTCGTACTGTCTAACAGCGTCGGGCGGCTTGGCCTGCAGACGCAGCCGGGCGGGGCGGCGGTCACGGGGCTGGACACGACCGGGCTCACGCTCGTCGGCACGGCTTTGCAGATCAACGCCGATCTAGCGCAGCTCACCTTCGTCGCGCCGGCCAACGACGCCAACGCGACGCTCGACACGATCGCCGTAAAGGCGACGGAGTTCGGGGTCAGCACCAGCGCGACGCTGATCGTGAGCGACACGCCCGGCGGCAACGAGACGCCGCCGGGTCTGCTGCTGTACACGGGCTCCGCGGTGGCGTCGGAGCAATCCACCGTCGGCGCGGTCGGCACCAGCGACGGCTATCTCCGCACGCTCAGCACCGGGATTCCGCCGAGCGGCCCCGCGCAGCTCGCGATCGGCGCCTATGACGGCAACCCGACCACGATCAACGTCAGCTTCTCGCAGCAGCCGTTTGCCGTGGCGCAGGGTTTCTCCACGATCGGCGGTGCCCCGGTCGAGGGCGCGCCCGCGCTCAGCATGTCGTATCTGCTCACGGCGGCGGATCAGAACCCGGCGCCCGGCGATCAGATCACGTATGTCATCAAATCGGCCGACGGCAACGGGCGTCAGTTGCCGGACGAACGGCTCACGCTGCGGATCGGCAAGGGCGCCGGCGGCACCGCGACACCGTTCCCGCAGACCAAGACCACGAACGGCAACCCGCCCCGCTATATCATCACGCCGAGCGGCAACAGCTTTCCCGCCTCCGTCATTCCGAAATCGCATGGCGGCACGCAGACGACGCATCTGCGTCAGGTCAGCCCCTGGCTGTTCAGCGGCAGCGCCGGTCAGGGCGGCGGCGGCGGAAACGGCGGCGGAAACGGCGGCGGCGGGAACGGCGGCGGCGGAAACGACGACGGCGACGTCCATCTCACGACGTTCGACGGCCTGTACTACAATTTCCAGGCGGTCGGCGAGTTCGTGCTCGCCCGCTCCACCGCGCCTGGCGACACGTTCGAGGTGCAGATACGCACCCAGCCATATTTCAACGGGGCTGCCGCGTCGGTCACCACCGAAGTCGGCGCGCAGGTCGGCACGCATCGCGTCACCTTCGACCTGTTCCGCAGCGACACGGTCTGGGTCGACGGCGCCCCGGCGACGCTTAGTCTTGCCACGCCGCTCGATCTCGGCAGCGGCGTGGTCCGCGAGCTCAGCCCGACGAGCTGGCAGATCCGCTATGACAGCGGCGAGACCGTCGTCGTCACGAAAGAGACGACATTCCTCAACGTCAACCTGCGCCTGACGCCGCGCGCGGCGCCCGGGTCGGTCCAGGGCCTGCTCGGCACCGACAGCGGCCGTCTGGCAAACGAGTTCACGCTGCCGAACGGAACGGTCCTGCCGCAGCCGCTGTCCTACACGGACCTGTACACGACCTGGGCCGATGCGTGGCGGGTGACGCAGGCGACGTCGTTGCTCGACTACGGTCCCGGCCAGACGACGCAAACCTACACCGACCTGAACTTTCCGTCCGACAGCGTGCCCGTCAGCCTGTTCCCGGCGCAAGTGGTCGCACAGGCGCAGTCGCTGGTCGCCGCGGCCGGCATCACCGACCCGGGCGCCGCGCAGGCGGCGGTCGAGGATTATTTGCTGACCGGCGACACCAGCTTCATCGCGGCGGCCGCATCGATCACGCAGCCCACGGCGGCGATCGCTCCCGAGCCCACGCCGCCCATCGTCACCGGCGGCGTCGGCATCGCCGCGAACGTCGCCAGCGTCGTGCAGACGGCGGCCGGCACGACGGATGTCGTGTTCACCGTCTACCGCACCGGCGACACCACCGGGAGTGAGGTCGTCGACTACGCCGTGCAGGCGCCGGGCAGCCAGTATGTCGGCATCGGCGATTTCGCCGGCGCCATACTGCCGTCGGGTCAGGTGACGATCGCCGCCGGGGACAGCGCGACCGCGCTCACGATTCCGCTGAGCGGGACCATCGGCAACGTGCCGCAGGCGATCCTGCAGGTCGGCATCACGGCGGCTGACTCCGCCGTGCCCGTCATCGCCCCCGTCGCGGACGTGACCGTGGGCAACAGCCAGCCGGTGCCGGGCGTGGATGCGGTACCCGTCTTCGAAAATACCGGTGCGGCGGGGACCTTGACGCAGTCCGGCTCCGCCTTCGTGCTCGACCTCGGCACGTTCGACCTGGACTCGCTCCCCCCGTCGCTGTCGGTGGCGCTGGCCAACGTGGCGCCCGCCGCGGGCGACACCCTGTCCGGCATCTTCACCGCCAGCCCGGCGGCCGGACTGGGGCTCGTCAGCGGCTACGGACCCGTCACCAATCTCGGCCCCGGCGGCTTCGTCACGCTGGGGC
Organism: Acidisphaera rubrifaciens HS-AP3; assembly: GCF_000964365.1. GTDB lineage: Bacteria > Pseudomonadota > Alphaproteobacteria > Acetobacterales > Acetobacteraceae > Acidisphaera > Acidisphaera rubrifaciens. The sequence goes on from NZ_BANB01000103.1 coordinate 4,186, forward strand.
TCGCGCTGGACACCAGCTCGGCCGGCACCTTCACCGAGACCATCACCTTCGCCGCCCGCGAGGCGAACCCAAGCGGCTATCTCGCCTCGATCGGCACCTACACGCTGACCATCGAAGCGACGGTCGCGCCGGCGATCGACGCGAGCGCGACGCCGCCCACGGTCGATTTCGGCGCGGTGCATGCCGGCGCGAAACCGACCCAGGCGCTGAGCATCCTCAACACCGGCACCGGGCCGATCAGCGTCGATGTCGCCGGGCAGTCGGGCGACGCGCTCGGCACCGGCACGATCGCCGCCCTCGCCGGCGGTGCCACCGATGGCAGCAGCGTGTCGGTGGGGTTGGCGACCGGGACGGCCGGAGCGCAAAGCGGCGACGTTGCCCTCGGCGTGCAGACGCCGGGCGCGATCGGACAGGTCGAGGCGCTGCTGCTTGCGCCGGTCGCGATCCAGGCATCGGGGTCGTTCACCAACGCCGCGAGCCTGCTGGCGGACCAGCAAGTCCCGGCGGTGGGCGCCCCCGACAACGGGGCCGGCGTCGTGTCCTGGACCGATCCCGCCACGACGTTCACGTATGATCTCGGCAGCGTGCAGCCGCTGAGCGCGGCGCTCGCCTCGGTCGACGTCACCGGCACCTATGTCGTCGCCACCTCGACGGATGGAGTGACGTTCACGCCGCTGTTCACGATCCTGCCGGAACACGGGCTGAGCGGACTGACCACGGTCAGCAGCCTGGCAAACAGCCCGTACCACGACCCGAACATCGTCTTCGCTCCGACCGATGCCCGCTATGTGCGGCTGCAGGCGAGCGGCGGCGCCGGCACCTATGCCGCGGGCGAGCTCGATCTCTTCACCGCCACGCCGACCGTCGCGGTGAGCGGCACGGTGTTCAACCTCGCCACGGCGGACGTGTCAGCGGTCGCGGACTATCTGCACGTCAACGACGCGGGCACGGTGACCCTGCCGGTCGCCAACGGCGCGCCGGCGGGGGCGGACAGCGAGAACCTGATCGCCTCCATCGTCGCGGCGCCCGGGCTGACCATTGCGGGCGGGGCGAGCACGGGCGAGATCGCGGCGGGGACGACCGCCGCGACCCCGTTGCAATTCGATGTCTCGACCGCGCAGCCCGGCGTGATCGACAGCGCCGTCACCCTCGCCGCCATCTCCGACGGCGGCACCGGCCCGGGCAGCATCGACGGGCTCGGCACGACCGCGCTCGGCACCGTCGTGGTGCCGGTAGTGGTGCAGGTCGATCGCTACGCCGCCCCGACCATCGCTGCCACGACCGTCGGCACGATCGACGGCAGCGGCGCGGCGCAGACCCTCGATGTCGGCGTGTTCGAGCGCAATGCCGGTCCGGTGATCGTCGGGCTGTCCGTCGAAAATGTCGCGCCGGCGCCGGCCGACACGCTGAGCGGCACGCTGGCGGCGAGCGGGCCGATGACCGCAGCCGGGTTCGGCGCGATCGGCAGCCTCGCCGGCGGTCAGGCGGATGGCGCGCCGACGCTGACGATCGACGGCACGTCCGACGGCACCTTTGTCGAGACCGTCGTGCTGACGCCCACCGATTCCAACCCGGGCGGCTTCAGCGAGGCGCTGGCCGCGCAGACGTTGACCGTCATCGGCACGATTGCGGACCTGCCGCTGCCGACGATCAGTGCCGCGTCGAGCCTGTCGGTCTTCGCGGCGACGCCGTCGCTGCTCGGTCCGATCACAATCAGCGATCCCAACACGCTGACCCAGCCGGTGACGGTGGTCGTCTCCGATGCGACCGGGCTGCTGACGGCCTACAGCAACGCCGGTGCGACCGTCGCGAACGACGGCGGCGGCACGCTGACCATTGTCGGCGACCTCGGCAACGTCAACGACGCCCTGGCCAGTCTCGCCTATCAGAACGATACACCGGGCAGCGACACGCTGGTGGTAACAGTCACGGACCAGCACCGCGTGTCCAACAGCGCGACACTTGCGGTGACGGTGGCACCCGTGCCGCCGACCGCCGCGATCTTCAACGCGCCGACCACCGATACGGTGCTGCTGGGCACGCAAAGCGCACTGGGCGGCTATTCGATCACCGACCCCGCCGCGGTGGCGAGCGGCGAGACGCTGACGCTGACCTTGATGGCGAACATCGGCACGTTGTCGGTGACCGGCAACAGCGGTGCGCTGATCAGCGGCGCCGGCACCGGCACGCTGTCGATCACCGGTACCGTGCCGCAGATCAACGCCGATCTCGCCGACGCCGCGGACATTTCCACCCCGCTCGGCCTGCTCAACCTTCTCGGCTCGCTGACCGGCAACGAGATCCTGAAATCGCAGAGCGGCGAGGATCTGGTGGTCGCCGCCGGCGGCCCGGAGGGCAAGTTCTTCCAGCTCGGCGTCATCACCGCCTCGTTCCAGATCAGCCGCCTGCTCAGCCTGATCCCGGGCAACCCGCCGCCGGACTACGCGGCCTATCTGCACGATCTGGCCGAAATCATGATGCCCTTCCCGGCCATCGTGACGCCACAGGGCACCACCTACCGGCTGGAGGGACAGGGCGAATACGTGCTTGCCGCCACCACGCTCAGCGGCGACTCGTTCGATGTGCAGGTGCGCATGCAGCCGGTCCCCGGCAGCACCGTCAGCAGCGAGATCACGCAGATCGCGGCGGGCGTCGGCAGCGACCGCGTGACCTTCGGCGTCGGCCGCGACGGCCTGATCTACGTGGACGGCACGGCCGCGGCGATCAGCCCGACCGCGCCCATCCTGCTCAGCGGCGGCGAGGTGACCGAGGTTTCGGCGACGACGTACAAGGTCAGCTGGAACACCGGTGAGGTGCTGACCGTCCTCAACGGCGGCAGTTACCTCGCCGCCTCCGTGGTGGGCGGCCCGAACGATCCGCCCGGCAGCATCGTCGGCCTGCTCAACAACAGCGGCACGGCGGGCGCGGAGTTTATCCTGCCGAACGGCAGCACGCTCGCCTCGCCCGCGTCCGAACAGGACGTGCTCGGCACGTTCATGAACGCGTGGCGTGTGCCGCAATCCTTCTCGCTGTTCGACTACGCGCCGGGGCAGGAAACCGCGACCTTCACCAACACCGCCTTCCCGACCGGCGTCATCAGCCTGTCCGACCTGCCGGTCGAGGTCGTCAATGCCACCTCGGCGATGGTGGCGGCGGCCGGCGTCACCGATCCGGGGCTGCAGCAACTGCTTGAGTACGACCTGATCGTAAGCGGCGGCAATCCCGCGGTGCTCGCCAACGATCTCGCGATCATCGGCAACGCGACGCAGGGCGTGACACTCGCCGCCGCCCCGGTGACGCCGGGTACCGTGCCGGTGGTGGCCGGTGTGTTCGCAAACGTCGCGTCGATCGAGGCGACGGGCAGCACGACCACGCCGGTCGTCTTCGACGCCTATCTGGCCGGCACGCTCAGCCAGGCGGCGACGATCACCTGGAGCGCGCTGGCGCCGGGCGCGGGCTTCGTCACGGCGGCGGGTTACGGCGGCATCCTGCCGACGGGAACGGTGGTGATCGCGGCGGGCCAGACGCTCGGGCAGTTCACGATCGATCTGCCGTCGAACGCGCTCGGCACGCTGGCGACCGACGGCGTGGAGGTGCAGATCGGCACGACGGGCGGCCTCGGGCTGATCGACGGCACGGCGCAGGCGACCGTCGATCAGCCGATCGCAGGACCGTCTCCCGTGCCGCAAATCGTCGATCTGACCAATCTCGGCACGTTCACGCAGCAGGGCAGCACTTACCTCCTCGACCTCGGCAACATCCAGTACGGCGAGCCGTTGCCGCCGATCCAGTTCGCGATCGAAAACCTGGGCAGCACGGGATCGGATTCGCTCGGCGGCACGCTGAGCGCGACGACGGTGGAGGGTTTTTCCGTCAGCGGCGACAGCCTGCCGTCCGCCATCGGATCCGGTCTGGAATACACCGGGCTCAACGTCGCGGTGGACTACGCCAAATTCGGGCCGAACGAGGAGACGATCACCTATACGCCGACCGACACCAACGGCACCGGCTTCAACAAGACCCTGCCGACCGAAACGATTACCGTCCGGGACACCATCGTCCCGCCGACGATGGTGTACAGTTACGCCTGGGGCGATGTGCATATCGTCACCTACAACGGGACGCATTACGACTTCCAGGCGGCCGGCGAGTTCACGCTGGCGAAGTCGCTGCTGCCGAACGACAGCTTCGACATCCAGTTGCGTCTGGTGCCGTTGGGAACGTCTTCGGTCAGCGTCATTCAGCAGGTTGCGGTCTCGCTCGGCGCGGATCGCGTGACGTTCGACGACACCCGCAGCCCCTACGTGGAGGTCAACGCCGCCGTCACGTCGCTGAGTGCCACCGATCCCGTGCTTAGTCTCCCCGGCGGCACCATCACGCAGATCACGCAGAACGTCTATCGCGTGAACTGGAACACCGGCGAGGAAGCGACGATCTCCGACAACTATCCGTTCATGAGCGTGGCCGACGGCATCCCGCTCGCGGCGCCGAACATGGTGCACGGGCTGCAGGGAGAGGATGCCGGCGCCGCCAACGACTTCCAGCTGTCAGACGGAACCGTGCTGCCGCAGCCGGTCGCGGCGAGCACGCTGTATGGTGCTTTCGCCGACTCGTGGCGGGTGACGCAGGCGACCTCCCTCTTTGACTACCTGCCCGGCCAGACGACGGCGACGTTCACCGACCGCAACTTCCCCGCTGATGCGGTGACGACGGCCAACCTGCCTGCCAACCTCGTGCAGCAGGCGACGTCGCTGGCCAAGGCCGCCGGCATCGTGGACCCGACGCTGCAACAGGACGCCGCACTCGACTACATCGCGACGGGCAGCATGAACGCGCTCGCGGGCGCCGCCGCCGTCCAGCAGCAGGGTGCGGTCGTGACGCCGGCGCCGATCACGCAGGATCTGACCGCCACGCCGGCCGCCCTCGTCTCCGCCGTGGTCCCGAGTGTCGTCGAGGCGGCGGGCGCGCCCACGCCGGTGGTCTTCGACGTCACGCTGACCGGCACGCTCGCGCAGGCGGCGACGATCGACTACACGGTCGTGGACGGCGGCGCCGGGTTCCTCGGCGCCACGGTCTTCAGCGGCACGCTCCCCTCGGGCACGCTCGCCATCGCCGCGGGCGGCACCATCGGCGCCTTCACCATCGACGTGCCGCAGAACGCGCTCGGCGCCAGCCCCAACGGCACGCTCGAGGTGCAGATCAGTGCCGCAGACGTGCCGGTGTTCACGCCCGAGGCCGACACGATCCTCGTCAATCCCGCGAAGACCGCGGGGCCGCCCGCGGTGCCGCAGATCGTCGAGCTGAGCCATTTCGGCACGCTGATCGCGCAGGGCGGCAGCTATGTCCTCGATCTCGGGACGCTGGTGCAGGGCGAGGCGGTGCCGGCCCTGCAGCTCGGCATCGTCAACGCGGCGACGGCGCCAGCCGACGATCTCGGCGGCAGTTTCAGCGCGCCGACCGGCAGCGGCTTCCTCGTCACGGGCAACAACTTGCCGGCGGCGATCCCGGCCGGCGCCCAGTACGACGGGCTGTACGTGGCGCCGGGCACGGCGAACACCGGGACGTTTGCCGAACACCTCACCTTCACCCCGACCACGCAGAACGACAGCGGCTACAGCCAGGCGCTGACGCCGATACCGATCGTCATCGAGGACACGGTCGGCGGCGCGGCGGCGGCAACCATCAACACGCCGGGCACGATCGTCTTCGCCAACACCCGCGTCGGCGGCACCGACAGCCGCGCGCTCAGCATCACCAACAGCGCGACGGCCCCGGCGGCAAACCTTGATGTCACCACGACCACCTATGGGTCCGCCACCGTGTCGGGCGCCATCACCGGGCTCGCGCCTGGGGCGACCGATACGAAGAGCATCGACGTGGGTCTGCCGACCGGGGTGGGCGGGGCGCTCGCGGGAATCGTGCAGCTCAATCCGGTATCGGATGCCGGCGGCGGCAACACCGTCGCCCTGCAGCCGGACCCGCAGGTGGACCTGTTCGGCTCCGTCTATCGCACCGCCATGCCGGTCGCCATGCCCGTCAACCTGATCGAGCGCGTGGGTGGCCCGGACAGCGTCGATCTGACCGTCGCGAACGCCGCCACCGCCGACGGGTATTCCGAGAATCTGGTCGCCGCGATCAATGCGACGAGCGCGGGGCTCGGCATCGGCACGGCGGGACCGACCGGCGAAATCGCCGCCGGCGCGAGCGATCAGTCGCTGTCGCTGACATTCGATTCAAGCCGTGCGGGTACCATCACCGGCACGGCGACGCTGACGGCGACGAGCGACGGCGGTACCGGCCCGGGCAGTATCGACGGGCTGGGCACGGCGGCGCTGCCCGACGTCGTGGTGCCGGTGCAGATCACCCTGGACGCGCCCGCGCAGGCGGCGCTGGAGGAGCTGGGCGCGACGCCCAGCCTGATCTCGGGCCCGACCCTCGACCTCGGCACGTTCGTGCAGGGCAGCGCCGTCGATCTCGCGCTCGGCGTGGTGAACACCGCGAGCGGACCGGCCGATCAGCTCGCCGGCAGCTTCGTGACGGGCGGTAGCGCGGCTTACAGCTTCACCGGGTTCGATGCCTTCGGCTCGATCGCGGCCGGCGGTACCTATACCGGCCTCGGCGTCGGGCTCGACACCAGCCAGGACGGGCTGTTCACCGCCACCATCACCCTGGCCGCCGACAGCGTGCTGCCCGGCGGCGGGGCGCCGCCGGTCGCGTTGGGCGACACGGTGCTGACGCTGATCGCCAACGTTGTGCCCTGCTTCGTCGCCGGCACCCGCATCCGCACGCCGGGCGGACAGGTGCCGGTCGAGACGCTGGAGGCGGGCGACCTCGTATGCGTGGAGGGCGGCGGCGTGCGGCCGGTCGTCTGGGCGGGGGAGAAGCGGCTCGACCTCCGCGCGCACCCGGACCCGTACCGCGTGCAGCCGATCCGCATCCGCCGCCATGCCTTCGGGCGCAACCGTCCCTCGCGCGACCTGTTCCTCTCGCCCGATCACGCGGTCTATCTCGACGGCGTCCTGATCCCGGTCCGTCGCCTTGTCGACGGCGACCGCGTCGCGCGGATGCGGCGGCGGCATGTCCATTACGTCCATATCGAACTCGACCGGCACGACATCGTGCTCGCCGAGGGGTTGCCGGCGGAGTCCTATCTCGACACCGGCGATCGCCACAGCTTCACGACGATCGGCTTTGCGGCGGATGCCCTGCGCGGCTACGCGGCGCGGGTGTGGGAGGCGGAGGGCCGGGCCGATCTGGTGCTGGCCGGGCCGGCGCTGGAGCGGGTACGCGCGCGGCTGCGCCGCCGGGGCACGTCAGGGCGTGCCGCCGGTCCCTGACGGCGTCCCGTTGGCGCGCAGCAGGAACAGCGCCTGTTCGCCGAACAGGTTCGCCAGCCGACGCGAGCGGCGCCACGGCGTGCGCCGTCCCTCGTCGTCGGTCGCCAGCCACCGCTCCACCGTGTAGCCGCTGGCGGTGCACAGGTCGAAGAAGTCGCGGATCGTGCAGGGATGGATGTTCGGCGTCTCGTACCACGGCCGGTCCCAGGTGCGGGTCATCGGCATCCGGCCGCTGGTCAGAAGCTGCAGGCGCACGCGCCAATGGCCGAAATTGGGAAAGCTGACGACCGCGTGGGCGCCGATGCGCAGCATCTGATCAAGCACCCAGCGCGGCCGCTCCACCGCCTGCAGCGTGCGTGACAGCACGACATAGTCGAACGCGCCGTCCGGGTAGTGTTCGAGATCGAGATCGGCGTCGCCGTGCATCACCGGCAGCCCGTGCGACACCGCGCGCGTGACCTCCGCCATGTCGATCTCGATGCCGCGCGCGTCGCAGCCCTTGCCGCGGAACAGGTGGCGGATCAGCGCGCCGTCGCCGCAGCCGATATCGAGCACGCGGCTGCGCGGGGTGATCATCTCGGCGATCAGCTCAAGGGTGCTCACGGCGCGCGGTCAGCGGGCGGCGATGCCGGCATGCTCGGCGCAGCCGGCCAGGAAGCCCGCGAGCGCGCGGTGGAAGTCCGGCTCGTCGAGCAGGAACGCATCGTGCCCCTTGTCGGTCGAGACCTCGACGAAGCTCACGTTGGCGGCGGCGCGGTTGAGCGCGCGGACCATGGTGCGGCTCTCCGCGGTCGGGAACAGCCAGTCGCTGGAGAACGACACCAGCAGGAAGCGCGTGGGCGTGCCCCGGAAGGCGTTGGCGACGTCCCCGCCATGGTCGGCCGCGAGGTCGAAGTAATCCATCGCGCGGGTGATCGTCAGATACGAATTGGCGTCGAAGCGCCGGACGAAGCTGCTGCCCTGGTGGCGGAGATAGCTTTCCACCTCGAACATCTCGCCGAACACCGCGAGCCCGCTCGCGTTCTGCAGACGCCGCCCGAACTTCCGGGTCAGCGCCTGTTCCGACAGGTAGGTGATGTGCGCGCACATGCGGGCGACCGCGAGGCCGCGGGCGGGGATGCGCCCGCTCTCCCAGTAGCGGCCGTCCTGGTAGTCGGGATCGGCGAAGATCGCCTGTCGCCCGACCTCGTGGAAGGCGATGTTCTGCGCCGAGTGATAGGAAGCGGTCGCGACCGGGACGGCGGCGAACACGCTCTCTGGGTAGGAGGCGGCCCATTGCAGCGCCTGCATCCCCCCCATCGAGCCGCCGATCACCGCGAACAGCCGGCGTATGCCGAGATGCTCGACCAGCCGTTTCTGGGCGCGGACCATGTCGCGAATGGTGATCGGCGGGAAGTCGGTGCCCCACAGCCGCCCGTCTGGCCGCAGCGAGCGCGGGCCCGTGCTGCCCATGCAGCCGCCCAGGACGTTGGCGCAGATCACGAAAAACCGGTCCGTGTCCACCGGCCGCCCCGGTCCGACCACGGCGTCCCACCAGCCGGGCTTGCCGGTCAGGGGGTGGTGCTCGGCGACGTACTGGTCGCCCGTCAGGGCATGGCAGACCAGCACCGCGTTGGACCGGTCCGCGTTCAGACGCCCGTAGCTGCGATAGGCGACGACCAGTTCCGGCAGGTGTTCGCCGCAGTCGAGCGCCAGGCCGTCGCCGAAGGCGACGTGCGTGTGCTCGCTCGGCGGGCGTGTCTCGGTCTGTTCCATGCCGGCTGCACATAGGCAGAGCCCCATGCCCTCGGCAACCATGCGTCGGTGGCGTCGGGTAGGCACGGGGCGGGGCATCGGCTATCTGCAAGCACGTTCGCAGCTCAGGTCATGCCGGTCCAGAATGTCGAAGACGCTCGATCCTGTCCCCGCGCCCACCGGGCCTGATGCCGCTGGTGCTGCCGCGGGCGCGGCCGGCGGGAGCGGCGTGACCGACCTCGCCGCCGTGCGGGCGGAACTCGACGGCATCGACGACGCGCTGCACGACCTGCTGATGCGCCGGGCCGGCGTGGTCGCCCGGCTGGCCGCGGCGCGGATCAAGGCGGGCGTCGCCCTCCGCCCGGGACGCGAGGCCGCGATCCTGCGCCGTCTGCTCGCCCGGCATGCCGGCC
>NZ_BANB01000102.1 GCF_000964365.1 Acidisphaera rubrifaciens HS-AP3
TCGGCCTGGATGACGCCATGCTGATCAAGGACAACCACATCGCCATCGCCGGCGGCGTCGCCCCGGCGCTCGCCCGCGCCCGCGCCGCCGCCGGGCATCTGGTGCGGATCGAGATCGAGGTGGATACGCTCGACCAGCTCGACGCCGCCCTGGCGGCGGGGGCGGATGCGGTGCTGCTGGACAACATGTCGCCCCCGATGCTGGCCGAGGCGGTGCGGCGCATCGACGGGCGGGCGGTGGCCGAGGCGTCGGGGCGGGTCACGCCGCGGACCGCGCCCGCGATCGCCGCGACCGGGGTCGATCTGATCTCGATCGGCTGGCTGACGCACAGCGTCCCCGTGCTGGATATCGGCCTCGACCTGCGCCCGGGCTGAACCGCCCCGCGCGTTTTGCCAGCTTCGTTCAAGACTGCCCCCCTCGACCGCGGGCAGGGTGTCGGCGCGTCCGGGTACGCGCAGCGGGCTCTCCGCCCGTCCGCCGCCCGGCGTCACAACACCCGAAACGGGGACACACAGGGGGACGACCATGCCCGACACACATGCGGCGGCGCAGGCCGCCGTCCAGCCGCTGACCGGGACGGTGGATGCCGTGGTCATCGGCGCCGGATTTTCCGGCATGTACATGCTGCACAAGCTGCGCGACCAGCTCGGCCTTAACGCGCAGGTGTTCGAGGCCGGCGACGGCGTCGGCGGCACCTGGTACTGGAACCGCTATCCCGGCGCGCGCTGCGATTCCGACAGCTATATCTACTGCTTCACCTTCGACCGGCAGATGCTGCAGGACTGGCAGTGGTCGGAGCGCTATCCGGAACAGCCGGAGATCCTGCGGTACCTCGAATTCGTCGCCGACCGGCTGGACCTGCGGCGCAGCATCCGCTTCGGCACGCGGGTGACGGAGGCGGTGTTCAACGAGACGGACGGCACCTGGACGGTGCGGACCGATCGGGGCGACACGCTGACCACCCGCTATCTGATCGCGGCGGTGGGCAGCCTGTCGGCGACCAACGTGCCGGACATCAAGGGCCTCGATCGTTTCGCCGGCAAGTGGTACCACACCAGCCGCTGGCCGCATGGCGGCGTCGATTTCACCGCCAAGCGCGTGGGCGTGATCGGCACCGGGGCCACGGCGGTGCAGGCGATCCCGGTGATCGCGCAGCAGGCGAAGCAGCTCACGGTGTTTCAGCGCACGCCCAATTTCTGCGTCCCCGCACGCAACGGCAAGGTCGATCCCGAGGTGTGGGCCGCCCGCCGCGCCCGCTATGACGAGATCATCCGCAACATCCGGGCGTCCTATTTCGGCTTCGAACTCGACTTCATCCCGAAATCCGTCCTCGAGACGCCGCCCGAGGAGCGCGAGGCGGTGTTCGAGTCGATGTGGGACGAGGGCGGGTTCCGCTTCTGGCTCGGGAACTATCAGGACATGTTCTTCGTCCGCGAGGCGAACGAACTCTGCGGCGACTTCATCAAGCGCAAGATACGCCGCATCGTGAAGGACCCGGCGGTGGCGGAGAAGCTGATCCCGACCACCTAAGCCTATGGCACCAAGCGGCAGCCGCTCGACACCAACTACTACGAGACGTTCAACAAGGAGAATGTCGAGCTGGTGGACATCCGCGCCAACCCGATCGACGAGATCGTGCCGGAGGGTGTGCGCGTCGGCGAGACGGTCTATCCGTGTGACATCCTGGTCATCGCCACCGGCTTCGACGCGATGACCGGACCGCTGACACGCATGAACGTCGTCGGGCGGGGCGGGGAGACGCTGGCCGAACACTGGGCGGACGGGCCGCGCAGCTATCTCGGCATCGCCGTCGCCGGCTTCCCGAACCTGTTCACCATCACCGGACCGGGCAGCCCGTCGGTGCTGAGCAACATGCCCGTCTCGATCGAGCAGCACGTGGAGTGGACCGCCGACTGCATCGCCCATCTGCGCCGCAACAACGTCTCCACGTTCGAGGCGACGCCGCAGGCGGAGGCCGAGTGGACCGCGCATGTGGCGGAGGTCGCCAACTCCACCCTGATGCCGCAATCCGACACCTGGTACACGGGCATGAACATCCCCGGGAAGCCACGGGTCTTCATGGCGTATCTGGGCGGCGTCGGGCCGTATCGTCAGAAATGCGAGGAGATCGCGGCCAAGGGCTACGAGGGCTTCGCCCTCACCGCCTGAACCGCCGGGCACGCATGCGCGTCGCGGCACGGCGCGCATGCGTGATACCGTACGCGAACAAACACAAAATGACGGGGGATGACGTGACCGAGAACGCCTATTACTCCCAGGACCTGCACGGTCCGTACGAGATGCACGACATCGGCGACCTGCCGCTGGAGGAAGGCGGCACGCTACGCGGCTGTCAGTTGGCCGTCGCCCGGCACGGCACGCTCAACGCGGCCAAGGACAACGTGATCCTGATCCCGACCTGGTATTCCGGGACGAGCAAGATCATGGAACAGGTCTATATCGGCCCCGGGCGTGCGCTCGATACCGACAAATACCACATCATCATCGTCAACCAGATCGGCAACGGCCTGTCCACGTCGCCGCACAACACGGCCGGTCCGTCCGGCGCCGGACATTTCCCGCATGTCCGCATCGGCGACGACGTGCGCGCGCAGCACCGGCTGCTGACGGAAAAGCTCGGCATCTCCTCGCTCGCGCTTGTCGTCGGCGGGTCGATGGGCGCGCAGCAGACCTATGAATGGGCGGTCCGCTATCCCGACATGGTGCGCCGCGCCGCGCCGATCGCCGGGACCGCGCGCAACACGCAGCACGACTTCCTGTTCACGCAGACGCTGGTGGACGCGATCACCTCCGATCCCGGTTTCAACCATGGCTTCTATGCCTCGCCGGCCGACGTGCGGGCCGGTCTGCTGCGGCACGCGAAGATGTGGGCGGTGATGGGCTGGAGCACGGAGTTCTACCAGCACGGCCGCATGGCGCAGCTCGGGTTCTCCTCGCTCGACGATTTCGTCGTCAACTTCATGTTCGGCTATTTCGGCGTGATGGACCCGAACGACCTGATCTGCATGGCGTGGAAATGGCAGCGCGGCGACGTCGCGCGCATGGCGGGCGGCGACCTCGCGGCGGCACTCGGCCGGGTGAAGGCCAAGATGTTCGTCATGCCGATCAGCCACGACATGTTCTTCCCCGTCGCCGACTGCGAGCGGGAGTGCAAGCTGGTGCCGGGGGCGCAGCTGCGCGTGCTGAACAGCATCGACGGCCATCTCGCGCTGTTCGGCGCCGATCCCGGCTTCATGCCGCAGCTGGAGGGGCATCTGCGCGAGCTGCTGGCCAGCTGATCCGCCGGGGCAGTCGGCCGGGGAGAACTCCGGCCGGTTGCAACCATCCGACAGGCGCGTTGTCCGCGCCGCGCCGCCATGCTACTGACCGGTAGAATGAGGGGCGGGCGAGGAAACTGATGTCCGCATTGCTGCCGCCGGCCGAACTGCCGAAATACGTGCCGGGCGAGATCCTGTGCGCGAGTGACGCGCTCGGCTGGCGCGGCGTCGGCGTGCGCGCCTATCGCTACACCGGCCTCGACGTGGAGGTGCCGCCGCTGCGCGACTTCACCATCGTCGCCTACCGGCGCGGCGGCACGCTGATGGAACGGCGCTTCGACGGCCGCTGGACCCGTACGCGCTGCGATCCAGGCGACGTCTCGCTCGTTACCCGGGCGCAGCGATCCCACTGGCACTGGACCGAGGCGATCGAGGTCGCCCATATCTATCTCGCCCCGTCCCTCGTCGATGCGGTCGCGAAGGACGTGTTCGACCGGGCGGTCGCGGACGTGCGGCTGCCGGACCTGCTGCGCGCCCGCGACAGCGTCATCACCGGCGCGGCGGAGGCGATTACCGCCGAGGCCGCCGGCGGGGGCACGCACGGCGCCCTGCACGCCGAGGCGGTGGGCGCGCAACTGGCGGCCCACCTGTTGCGCCGCTACGCCGCCTGCACCTATCGCGGGCCGCGCGCGCCCGCCCGTCTCTCGCCCGCGCAGCGCCGGCGCGTCGTCGATCATATCGAGGCGCATCTGCAGGAGCCGATCGGCCTGGAGTCGCTCGCCGCTGTGCTCGGCCTCGGCGTCTGGACCTTCGGCCGCCATTTCCGCGCGACCTTCGGCTGCGCGCCCTACGCCTATGTGATCGACCGGCGCGTCGCCCGCGCCTGCGCCCTGTTGGCGCAGCGTGATCTGCCGATCAAGGACGTGGCGTCGGCCTGCGGCTTCGCGGATCAGGCGCACATGACGCGCGTCTTCCGCCACCGGCTGCGCGTCACGCCCGCCGCCTACGCCCGCGCCGCCGCGACCTGACGGCTACCGCTTGCGGGCGTGCGCGATCGGGGCGGCGGCAAGCGTCGCCGCGCGCGCCAGTTCGCCCCGCGTCAGGATCGCCGGATCGTCGATGAACGCCCGCGCCAGCGGCAGCGAATCCAGGCCCCAGAACACCTCGCCGCCGACCGACAGCGTCGGCACGCCGAACACGCCCTCCGCCGCCGCCTGTTCGGTATTGCGGCGCAGCGCGTCCTTCGCGCCGCGCGCCTCGATCAGCGCGGCTCCGTCCGCCACGCCCAGCCGGGTGAGCAGGCGCGACCACGCGGCATCGTCGGTGACATCGCCGCCGTCACGCCAGACATAGTCCATCACCGCGCGCACCGCCTCCGGCGCGCCATCCAGCGCCGTCAGCAGCCGCATCGGGCGCAGCGGGTTGAACGGGTGCAGCGACGGGAAGCGGAACGGTATGCCGCGACGGGCCGCCTCATGCGCGCAGAAGCGATAGGTGTGCAGCCGCTTCGCCGGGATCTCCACCGGCCCGAGTTGCCCCCAGTGGCCCAGCAGCCCGGCGAACAGCACGGGCCGGAACGTCACCGCGACCGGCAGCGCCGCCACCTCCGGCAGCGCCAGATAGGCGAACGGGGAAATGACGTCGAAGGACCAGACCGCCGTGCGCGTCGTCATCCGTCGCTTCCGTCTCAGGTTCCGTCGCGCAGGTGCCCGACCTGCCGGCGCACATGCGCGTCCATCATCGCCTCGGCCGAGGCGCCGAACATGCGTATGCGCCCCGTATGGGCGAGCAGCAGCAGCCCCACCGCATGCGCGAACAGATCGACCACCAGCAGCTCGGCCGCCTCCGCCGACAGCCCCGCATCGCGCGCCGCGTCCGCGATCGGCGCCAGCGCGTCGGCCAGCGCGGCATTGAGCGCCTCGTCCCGCGCGCGGCCGAGCCCGGCCGGCTTCATGCCGCCGCGCAGCAGGTAGAACCCGAGATCGAGGTCGCGCGGATGCTTCGCATAGAAGCCGAAGAACGCCATCGCGGCCGCATGTAGCCGCCCGGCCCATGTCGTCTCGGTCGCTGCCGCCGCCGCGACGTCACTGCCCAGCCGCGCGAGCGAGGCGTGCAGCACGGCCGCGTAGAGGTCTTCCTTCGACGTGAAATGGAAGTACAGCGCCGGCGGCGTGTATCCCGCCTCGGCCGCGATCGCCCGCAGCGACGCGCCGTCCAGCCCGTCCGCCTCGAATACCCGCCGCGCCGCGTCGAGGATCAGCGCCCGTTTCGCCGTGCGTTCGGTTATGCCCATCCGCCTGCCCCTACCGCCAGATGCTTGGCTTGACTTTCGCGTCTAACACCGTTCAATTCGGCGGGCAAGCCGATAGGGTGGGGAAGACCGTCATGCTGATGACCGCGGACGCCTATCGCGAGTCGCTGCGGAGCCTGTCGCCGCGCGTATTCATCGATGGCGAGGCGGTCGCCTCCGTCGCCGACGAGCCGCGGCTGGCGCCCGGCATCAACGCCGTCGGGATCACCTATGACTACGCGCACCGGCCGGAGCACGCGGCGATCATGACCGCGCGGCAGTCCACCAGCGGCGCGCTCGTCAACCGCATGACGCATATCGACGAGGGCGCGGCCGACCTGCTCGACAAGCTGGAGGCGGTGCGCCTCGTCTGCCGTGCCTCCGGCTGCGCGCAGCGATACCTGGCCCACGACGTGCTGAACGGCCTGTATCAGGCGACGCATCGCGCCGACGCGACGCACGGCACCGACTATCACCAGCGCTTCCTGTCGTGGATGCATGCGGTGCAGGATCGCGACCTCGCCCTCGGCATCGCCATGACCGACGCCAAGGGCGACCGGTCGAAGCGTCCGGGACGCCAGACCCGCCGCGACGTCTATGTCCACATCGCCGAACGCCGTCCCGACGGCATCGTGCTGCGCGGGACCAAGGCGATCGTCACTGGCGCGCCCTATATGCACGAGTTCGTCGTGCTCCCCTGCCGCACGCACACGGCCGAGGACGCCGATTTCGCCGTCTGCTGCGCGGTGCCCGTCGATGCGCCCGGCGTCACCATCGTCGCGCGGCCCGCCGGCCGCCCGGGCGAGGCGGCGGCAAAGTTCTCCGCGACCTATGGGCAGACCACCGCCGTCGTCATCTTCGACGACGTGTTCGTGCCGCACGACCGAATCTTCCTCGCCGGCGAGCACGAGGAGGCGGGCTTTCTCACCACCGCCTATGCGACGCATCACCGCCACACCTGCATCGGCGCGCGCGCCGGCTTCGGCGACCTGCTGATCGGCGCCGGCGCGCTGATGATCGAGGCGAACGGGCTCGATCCCGATCGCCACGGCCATATCCGCGACGCGATGGTCGATCTCATCACCATCACCGAGGGCTTCTATGCCTGCGGCGTCGCCGCCTCGACCTATTGCACGCAGGACCCGGTCGGCTCGGTCACGCCCGATGTCGTGTTCTCCAACATCGGCAAGCTGCTGCTGGCGACGAAGATCTACGACATGCACCGGCTGGCGCATCAGGTCTCGGGCGGCCTCATCGTGGCGCTGCCCGGCCCGGACGAGGATCACAACCCGGAGACCCATGCCTCGCTCGCCGCCGTGCTCGGCGGGCGCGACGACATCCCGGCGGCGCAGCGCCTCGCCGTGTCGCGGCTGATCGAGGATCTGACCGTCTCGCATCAGGCCGGGTGGTATTCCGTCATCTCGCTGCACGGCGGCGGCTCGCCGGAGGCGATGAAGCGCGAGATCTGGCGCCACTATCCGGTGCGGGAAAAAGCCGACCTGGTGCAGACGCTGCTCGATCGCGGCGTGCTCGACGACACGCGGCCGGGGTCGCGGCAGCCGGGACGCTGCTGCGCGCGCGGCTGCACGGAGCCGCAGCGCCTGGCTGACGCCGCGGAATAGCGCGCGTATCAGCTCAAGGCGTCGATCTCCGCCCGCAGGCCGCGGGCGAACTCGGGATAGGTCTCGGCCAGCTCGTCGAGCACGCATCCGCGCAGCAGGCCGAGCGTATGCGCGTCCGGATCGGGCGTCACGGCCGGCATCGCGTCGTGGTCGAACGTGAAGCCGGTCGCGTCGCGTATGTCCGCGAGCGTGTGGCCCGGGTGGATCGAGACGAGGCGGAACCGTCCCGCCGCGCGGTCGAAGGCGAACTGCGCGAGCCCCGTCAGCAGCGCCTGCGGCCCGCCGGTGCGGAACACGCCGGGCGGGCTCGTGCCCGGGGCGCTGATGAAATCGACCTTGTCCACGAAGACGCGCCGGGAATGCTCCTCGCGGAACAGGATGATGCGCGGCACGACATAGGCGAGGAACGCCGAGCCGAACGAGCCGGGCCAGCGCACGCGCGAGTCCGGATAGCCGCCGGCGCCGACGAGGTTGATGTTCCCCGCCCCGTCGATCTGTCCGCCGCCGAGGAAGAACGCGTCGATCCGCCCCTGCGCCGCGCAGTCGAACAGCTCGACCCCGCCATTGGTGAAGAAGTTGTGCGCGACGGAGCCGAGGATCGAGATGCGCATCGGCGCGTCGTCATCGGCGCGCATCGCCCGCAGCAGCATCGCGCCGGCGGCGGGCATCGGCGAGGACGCGCCCACCGCGACATGCCGGCACCCGTCGAGGAGCCGCGCGATGGTCGCGATCAGCCGCTCGCGCGGGGCGACGCGCGGCGTGGTCATGGCCGCCGCCGTCATGCCGGCACGGCCTCTGCGCACGCGGCGGCGAGGTAGTCGCGGAAGCCCTCCGGCGTGCGCGCGGCGCGGGCATAGCGCGCGATCTCGCCCGGGTCGCCCGCGTATTCGCCCCAGAGCGGATAGGGCGCGGCGCCGCGCGGGGCGACCGCGATCGCGTCCACGTACAGCGACGGCAGCACGCCGGCGGCCGACATCTCGGTCGCCAGCAGGTCGCCGTCCTCGATCCGCTCGACCGTGACCAGCGTGCGCCGCGCCGCGTAGGCCATGGTGGCAAGCTCGCGGCGGCGTCCGATCCACACATTGCCCGCGCGGTCGGCGGCCGGTGCGTGGAAGATCGCCACGTCCGGGACGATCGCGGGAATGACGACGATCGGATCATCGTCCTCGGCGAAGGGGTTGTCGATCACCCGCCAGTCGGGCCGGTTGGCCAGCACGTCCGAGCCGATCAACCCACGGATCGGCAGGAAGGGCACGCCCTTCTGCGCGGCGATCAGCCCGGCATGGACGGCGGGGCAGGTGGCATCGAGGATGCGGACGCTCCCCTCGCTCACGGCGCGCATGAAGCACGGCGCGCCGCCGGCCTCGCCGAGCGTGACCGCGCTGGTCTCGATCGTCGCGACCCGGCCCGCCCCGATCAGCAGGTCGGCATGCATGCCGCCCGCCGGGACGCAGACGAGGTGCAGCCCGTCGCACCCGTCGCGCAGCATCTGCCACGTCATCGCCATCGAGACGCCGGAATAGTCGGTCGGCACCGCGACCTTGCTACCGGACCGCACGAGGCGCCCGAGGCCGCCGATATCGAGGATGCGTGTCATCTTGCCGCTCTCCAGCCGTCACGTCCCGATTCCATAGCGCAGGTGCCGCCGTCCCGCGCGGGCGTTTGCGGCATGTCTGGCCGTGGCGGCGGTAGTGGTGGCCTCGCCGGACCGCTGATAGGGTTTTGCCGCAACGACGAATCTGGGGACGGCAGCATGCGACGGGACGGACGTGTGGGCGCGGTGGCAACCGGTGCGGGGAGGCTGGCCTGTGCCCTGGCCCTTGCCGGCGCGGTCTCGGCGCTGGCCGCGTGCAGCTCGTCCAGCGGCGGCGGCAGCTCGCGGCCGGCCAGCCCGACCTACATCATCATGCCCAACGGCCAGACCTCCACCTGCCTCGACGGCAGCGCGCCGCCCTGCAAATAGCGCGGCTCAGCGCGCCACCAGCGCCCCCGCGGCCGGCGGCGCGGCCGGCGTCGGCGTGAGGCGCTCCATCAGCGTCCCGGCGAGGTGGATATCCGCCGCCTCGACCGGCAGGCCGGCCCGCTCCAGCGCGGTCGCCGTCCACGTGTTGCACGTGTAGGCGAGGCTGTAGCCGGTGGCCGAGACATAGAACAGGCTGCCCGGCCACGGCCCGGCGTTGAGCAGCCGTGGCCGGCCCGACGCGTCATGCGCGATCGTGGACCAGATGAAATCGGACACGGCCGCCGCCCCGCCGGGCGGCAGCGCCACGGTCGCGACCCGCAGGTCGGGATAGGCGGCGGCGGCGGTGGTGGACAGCGCGCTCACCTCCACCGCGGCGTCGCCGGGGATCGGCCCGATCACGTAGTCCCAGACGCTGTGCGCCGGCGCGATCATGAAGGTGCGCTTGCCGAAACCGAACACCAGCGTCTTCGCGCCGGGGAAAATCGCGCGGAAGACCCGCAGCTGTCTCACCGCCTCATCGGCCGGCAAGGCGAGGTCGGTGTGCCAGCCGTGGTCGATGACCGAGAGGGTCGCGCCGTCCCCCTCGCGCGCCGCCGGCAGCGGCGGCGGTGCGGCGCATGCCGCGAGCGC
>NZ_BANB01000101.1 GCF_000964365.1 Acidisphaera rubrifaciens HS-AP3
CGAGCGGCAGGCCGAGGGCGGCGCGGCGCGCCTCCACGCCCGCCATGAAGCCCTTGAGGTAGTTCTCCTGCTCCGCCGAGAAGCCGCCGCCGCCGCTCATGCGGTCAGTCGGCCCCGGCGGCGGCGGGTTCGGCCAGGACCGGGCGGGCCGGCGCGCCGCGGACGTAGGTAAAGAAGAACGGCAGCGCCACCAGCAGCACGCCGCCCGCCAGATTGCCGAGCGTGACCGGGATTTCGTTCCACAACCACCACTCCGCCAGCGTGATGCGCGCCCCGAGCATCATGCCGGCGGGGATGACGAACATGTTGACGACCGAGTGTTCGAAGCCTTGGGCGAAGAAGATCGTGATCGGCATCCAGGCGCCGACGATGCGGCCGATCTGCGAGGTGCTGGCGAGGGACATGACCACGCCCATGCAGACCATCCAGTTGCACAGCACCGCCTTGACGAAGCAGGTAGCGAGGCCGGCGGTGCCCATGGCGGCATAGCCCGTCGTCTTGACCTGGGCGATGTGCACGATGCGGGCGGCGACGGGCGGCAGGGCGCCGGCGGTGCCGGCGTCGGTCATCACCACGGCGAACAGCGCCGCATAGAGCAGGCTGCCGAGCAGGTTGCCGACGAAAACGGCGACGAAATTGCCCAGCATGGCGCCCGGCGAGAGACGCCGGCCGAGGACGGCGAGCGGCAGCACCGCGAAGTTGCCGGTCACCAGCTCGAAGCCGAGCAGGACGATCATGACGAAGCCGACGGGGAAGATCAGTGCGCCCGCCAGCGGGGTGGCGGTCTCGGTCGCGGCGGTGACGGCGAGGCTCGTGGAGATGCCGAGCAGGGCGCCGGACAGGGCGCCGCGGAGCAGCATGTCGCCGACGCCGAGCCCGGCACGCGCGCCGCCCGCGGCGAGCAGCCGGGCGGCGAGGTCGGCCGGCGTGAGGCTGTCGCTGCTCATGATGACCCCGCTCCGGATCGGTTGCGCGCGCCTGCCGGCGGCCGCGGCCGCTTCAGCGAGCAGATGGAGCGCAGCAAGTCACATGCCAGACCTCCCGTGCCGTTTGGCCAGTAGTTTGCCCGTTATTTAGGCATAACTGCCGGTAATGTAACGACGCTGACAGGTGGTGCGGTCATCAAGCGAGCAAGTACGACAAAGGCTGCCCGCGGTGCGGGCAGCCTTTGAATGCAGCAGCGGGCTGCCGCAGGCGACCGGCGCCTATGACGCCGCGCGGATCGTCCCGCAGTGTGGATCAGCCGCGGTGGTGGGTGCCGGTGCGGGCCGCGTGGCGGCTGTGCGTCGTGCGATGGGCGCTCGCGTGACCGTGACGGCCGTGGTGATGGCCGAGTCGGGTGGTGCGGAAATCCGTGTCCGCCGGCGCCTCGGCGACCTCGTCGTACGGGACGGGACCGGTGGTGAGGCTCGCCATGCGCACATGCGGCCGCAGGTCGGCGGGCGCCGCGCCGAGGCCGGTGACAGGCGGGGCCACCGTGTTGTTGGCGACCATCGTCCCGTGATCGGGGCGATCGTAGATGAAGCCGTGGGTGGGGTAGATCGAGCCGAAATCGCCGCTGCGGTCGAGGCCGACGCGGACGGCGGTCCAGTCGTTGTTCGGCGAGACGTCGACCACCGGCACGCCGCGGGCGACGCCGCCGTAGCTGCCGGGGCCCCACCAGTTTGCGTGGTCGACCTCGATCTCGCGGCTGTTGAGGACGCGGCTGACGACCGCCACGTGGCCGAGGCGCATACGCCCGTTGGCCGCGAAGTTCAGCACCGCACCCGCTTCGGGACGGCTGCCGCGCTCATAGACGCCGGCCGCCTCATACCACCAGCCCGCGGCGTTGCCCGCGAGTTCGATTCCGGAATCGGCGCGGGCGAAGGGCACGCATTGCAGGCGTCCGCCGCCCCAGGCGTAGCGGCCGTGGCCGCCGCGTTTGGCGTAGTGACTGGCATGGCCGTGATGGCTCGCCGTTCGTCGGTATCCCGCCTGAGCCGTTACCGGTGCACTGAGCCCGATCAGGACCAGCGAACCTAAAATGAGCGCAGTCGTCCCGGCGTTGCGAACCCGCATGCCTCGTCCCCCGTTGTGTCACCCCACCGCTGCCGTAGCAGCAGGGTTGCAAAGGTGACAATCCATTCAGGTCGAGACTTGCGGGGTGAGGTGACAGTTTGTTTCTAACCCCCTGTGGATGAAGCGTGAATCTAAGACGGCGGTCCTAAAATCACGCGTTCGTTCCGAGAGCGTTGTCACCAGGCCGGAGCCGGATCGCGGGAATCGGATCGTCCGCGCGCCGGCGCCGGTCAGGCTATGCAACCTCTACTTGCAGGCGGTGATCATGATTTCGACCAGGATGCGGGGGTCGGCGAGCGCCGCCTCCACACAGGCACGGGCCGGGGCGCCGCCCGCCGGCAGCCAGGCGGTCCAGATTTCGTTCATGGCGTCGCGGTCGGTGATCTGCTTCAGCCAGATCTGCGCCTGCAACAGGCGCGTCTTGTCGGTGCCGTGGGTCTCCAGCAGCGCGTCGATCTGGTCGAGGACGTCCTTCGTCTGGGTCTTCACATCCTTCGACAGGTCGCGCGCCGTCACCCCCTGCAGGTAGACGAAGCCGTGATACTCGACGGCCTTGGCGAGAATGCTGCCGGCCTCGGTGCGGATGATCTTGCTCATGGCGGTGTGATCCGTTTGTCGCTGGGGTCGAAGAAGAGGCGGGCGGCCGGTCAGTGAGCCAGGCCCAGCCCGGGCGGCGGCGGCGCCGGAACCGGCGGCGCGCCGGAGCCGAGGCCGATCGCCCCGCCGGGACCTGGGCCGGGACCTGAGCCGGCGCCGGCTGACGGGGCATCCGGGCCGCCATCGGCGGCGCCTGTCGCGGCGCCGGTGTTGCGCAGGCAGGTGTCGATCTGCTGGTTCCGCTCGTACGCGCCGGCCAGCCCGCGCGTCGTGTTGCCTGACACGTAGGAGGTGCTGGAGAAGGGGGTCAGCTGGTCGAAGGACGTGTTGTCCAGATAGATCTGCGGCCGGTTCTGCTCGGCATAGACCTGATCGACCCGTTTCTGACAGGCGGCCTGCAACGCCGCGTTCGCCCGCGCCTGCGGCCCGGGTGTCGGGAAGGTGCAGGCGGGCAGCGCGAGGATCATCAGACACGGCGCGAGGCGTCGGACGGACGTCCGGCGCGGCGGTCTCGGGGTGCGGGCGAGCGGGCGGGCGTAGCGCATCATGCGTGTGGGTCCCAAAAAGCGTCCCGTGCGGCGCCGGGCGGACGCGCCCGTTGCAGCCGGGACTGCAGGGCGGTCTCGTCGAAGCGGGCGTCGTCGGTGAGATCGACGGTGGCGGCGGCGGCGAGCAGCGCGACCGGCAGGTCAGTTCCGTCGCCGCCACGCCGTATGTGCTGCAACCACGGCGCGCGCGCCAGCAGGTCCACCAGGGCGAGCAGCCGCAGCAGGAGCGAGATGCCAGCGCGGGTGGACAGACCCGCGCCCCGTTCGACCGTTGCCGCCCAGCAGCGCGCGTCGCGGTCGGTCAGCGCGAGGCTGAGGTCACCGCCGTCCGGCCGGCGAAAGGTGAAGCCGCGCGGCGCGCCGGGGCGGCCGGCGAGGGC
>NZ_BANB01000100.1 GCF_000964365.1 Acidisphaera rubrifaciens HS-AP3
CAGCACGCGCGCCAGCAGCAGCGCCTGGCGCGCCTCGCCGATCAGGCTGCCGCCGTCGTTGGACGCCGAGCCGTCCACGCCGATGCCCACCCGCGCCCCCGCCGCGCGCAGCGCCGCCACCGGCGCGATGCCCGACGAGAGGCGCATGTTCGAGCACGGACAGTGCGCGACGCCCGTCGCGGTGCGCCCGAACCGGGCGATACCATCCGCGTCGAGGCGGACGCAGTGCGCGTGCCACACGTCGGGGCCGAGCCAGCCCAGCGCCTCGGCATACTCGGCCGGCGTCTGGCCGAACCGTTCGCGGCTGTAGGCGATGTCGGTCGCACTTTCCGCCAGATGCGTGTGCAGGCCGACGCCGTAGGCACGCGCCAGCGACGCCGACTCCCGCATCAGGTCGGGGCTGACGGAAAAGGGCGAGCACGGCGCCACGCCCACGCGGATCAGCGCCCCGGGGGCTGCGTCGTGATACGCCTCGATCACGCGCCGCGTGTCGTGCAGGATCGCGTCCGTCGTCTCCACCAGCGCATCCGGCGGCAAGCCGCCGTCGCTCTCCCCCACGCTCATCGACCCGCGCATGGCATGAAAGCGCAGCCCGATCGCCGCCGCCGCCTCGATCGTGTCGTCGAGCCGGCCACCGTTGGGAAACAGGTACAGGTGATCGCTCGACGTGGTGCAGCCCGACAGGATCAGCTCCGCCATCGCCAGCATCGCGGAGACGCGAAGCATCTCCGGCGTCAGCCGCGTCCAGATCGGATAGAGGGCGCGCAGCCAGTCGAATAGTTCGGCATCCTGCCCCGCCGGCACGGCGCGGGTCAGGCTCTGGAACATGTGGTGATGCGTGTTGACCAGCCCCGGCAGGACGACATGGCCCGCGAGGTCGATCACCTCGTCGGCGGCGAGGTCGGGCGGCGGCGGCCCCTCGCCGACCGCCATGATCCAGCCGTCCTCTATCATCACATGGCCGCCGCGCAGGTCGCGCCGCGCCGCGTCCATGGTGACGATCAGATCGGCGTTGCGCAGCAGCAGCCGGCGCATGGGACGCTCCGTGTGGGTGGCGGAGTGGGCTACAGGTCCAGCAAGCGCCTTGCCAGGCCGATCACCCGCCGCGCCTCGTCCCACAGGGCATACTCGTCGAACCGGTCGAAATCCGCCCACGCGACCGCCGACACGTCGCTGCCGGGGCGGGGCGTCCCGTCCGCGTAGCGCGCGGCGAAGTCGATGATCGTGTAGTGATAGCGCACCCGCCCGTCGGGGTCGCGGTGGATGCTGTCCACCTGCGCCGCCAGCAGCAGCGGTCCCACCGCAAGCCCGGTTTCCTCGTCGAGTTCGCGCCGCGCCGCCGCCTCGGCCGTCTCGCCGAGTTCCTGCGCCCCGCCTGGCAGGCTCCATGCGCCGAGCGCCGGGGGCCGGGCGCGGCGGACCAGCAGGACCGCGCCGGGCCGCAGCACCGCGACACCGATGCCGACGATCGGACGGTCGGGATAGAGGCGGCTCAATGCCTCCCGACGCCCCGCCTAATGCCCGCCGGGCGCGGTGAGGCCGGGAGGCAGCGCCGGCGCGCCGGGATGGATCAGACCCTGCAACTGGTCGCCCGTTGTCGTGACCGGCGTCGGCGGCGGCTTCAGCGTGGCGAAGGTCGGCGCCAGCAACTCGTTCTTGTAGTTGCCGAGACGATAGTCCCAGCCGTCCACCACCTTCGCCAGCGCCGCCGATCCCGGGCCGCTGACGGCGAAACGCGACCATGAATCCTTGTCCTCGCCGAGCAGCGTGACCGTCACCGCCATGCCGGAGCGCAGGCGATAGACGGTCGTCGCGAGGACCGGCGCCTGCGGCACCGCCTTGCGGACGTCATCGAAGGACAGCAGCTCCAGCGCCCGCCCCGTCTCATCCAGCTTGGTGTCGTCCACCGGCGGATGCGGGTCGGGACGCAGCACCGACAGCGGCGCGTCGGGCCGCCCGCCGGTGCGCACGAGATCGATCGTCGTCGCCCCGCGCGTCGTCGTCACCTGCACGACCTGCGGCCCCTCGATGTTCATGATGTCGCGGTCGAGCCAGTCCTGCGCGTCCGGGTCCACGTCGATGTTGCCGGAGGCGAGCCAGGTGCGCGCCTGTTCGGGACGCCGGACATACAGCGTCGCGACACCGCCGCCGCCGCCGGGCCGCTGCGTCGCGTGATGCCGGCCGAGATCGACCGCCACGATCGGCTTGCCGTCCGGCCCCAGCACCCGCACCGTCGTCGCCTGATCGGCAGCGGCCGCGCCCGCGGGCTTGGCGGGATCGGCGAGGCCGAGGCGGGCATACAGCGTCGGATTGCTGGTGCGCGGCTCCAGCAGCCGCAATTCGGCGAGCGACGTCAGCAGCGCGTGCACCTTCGCCGGCAGCACCTTGTAGCCGTCGTGCTGCGCGGCGCCCCAGGCCGCGTCCTTGCCGCTGCCGGTGCGCACCAGCGTCAGCCGCTGCGTACCCTTGGCGATCTCGATCCGCGCCGCATCCGCCAGACGCGCCGGCAGGGCGGGGAACATCAGCGTCCCGCGCGCGATCGTCATGCGTTCGGTCGCGACGCTCCCGGGACCGAACACCCAGCCGGCGGCGAGCACCGCAAGGCCGAGCACGAACAGAGTGATGCCGCTGCGCGCCCTCATTGCCGCCTCCTCACGCCCGCCCCCGCATGCGCCGGCGCCGGAGCGCGTAGCCGAGCACGATCGCCAGCACCGCCAGCACCGCCGGCACCGCGACGATGTCGCCGACCTTCACCTCCGTCTCCAGCGCCGCGATGTCCTGACGGAGATGCAGCTGCACCTGCCGCAACTGCTCGCGCGTGTGCAGCACGTCGGTGCGGACATCCTCGATCGCCGCCGCCTGCTGCGGCGTGATCGTCGCCTGATCGCCGCCGCTGCCGGCGCGCAGGTCGCGCAGTTCCTTCTCCGTCTCCTGCAGGTGCGTCTGCAGCTTCTTCTCCGTCGCGCGGAACTCCGCCTCCGCCTTCTTCTGGATGCGCAGCACGACGTCGAAGGGACGGATGCTGTCGCTGCGGCTGCGCAGACCGATCAGCGCATCGCCGCCCGCCAGCGTCCCGATCACGTTGACGAGAAACGGCCCGTTGTCGCTGAACTGCTCGGCCTGTGTCTGGCCGAAGAAGTCCTGTGTCTTCACCCAGAACCGGTCGGCCAGGATGTCGGTGTCGCCCACGACGACCAGATCGGCGGGCTTCGCCGTCTGCGCGCGGTAGGCGGGGAAATCGGCCGGCCGCTTCTGCCCCGCGGCCAGCGGTGGCGGCCCGCTGAAGGCGGAATGCAGGATGCCGCGGATGCGCGCGGCGATCACCCGCGGGCCGCCCGCCACGTGAAAATCGGCCAGCACCTCGGCCGGGTTGGGGTTGCGCACCTGATCGACCGAAATCAGCCCCGATTGCGGCCCGCTCGTCAGCAACGGGTGGAACTCGATCGCCGCCCCCGGCTTCTTGCCCACCACGCCCGCCGCGGCCACCGTCACCTGCTGCAGGTCGGCGGTCGCCGGATCGTCATGCGCGATCCCGTCGCGGATGTTGAACCAAGGCACGTAATCCACGGCCGCGATGCCGTCGCCGTCATGCGAGCGGACCCGCCACGCGCCGTCGAGGTCGCCGACCACGTGCGTCGGATCGAAGGTGATCCCCCAGGCATCGAACAGCTTCCTGAGATTGGACGAGGTCTCCAGCGCCGGCATGCCGTTCGGGCCGCCGGCCATCGCCTCCATTTCGCTGTGCGGATCGACCATCACCATCAGCCGGCCGCCGCGCATCACGAACTGGTCGATGGCATACAGAGTGGCATCCGACAGGTTCTGCGCCTGCGCCAGCAGCAGCACGTCGACATCGGCCGGGATGACCTGCGTGTCGAGCGGGAGCGACTTGACCGTGTCGGCCTCGCGCAGTTGCTGTATCGACAGCCACGGCGCGCCGGCGCGCGAGCCGGTGCGCATCGCCATCATCGCCTGCCGCGGATCACCCTCCAGCGGCAGCGACGACATAAGCCCGACCACCGGCCGCTTCGCGTTCGACAGCTCCTGCACCAGTTTCGTCAGGTCGTATTCGAGGAAGCGCTCGCGATCGGGCTGGAAAAAGGCGATGGTCTTCTGGTCGTCCAGCATATTGGTGCCGACGAGGCCGAAATAGACCTGCTCGCCCGACTGATCGAGCGGCACGCCCTGCAGCCCATAGGCGACGGCTCGATCCTCGGTGTCGCTGTAGGGTTCGGGGTCGTACATCTGCACGCGCAGCTTGCCGTGAGACAGCGCGGCGTACTGACGCAGCAGCTCGCGTACATGGTCGGCGAGCGTGCCATAGGACGGCACGGCGGTGCCGAGGGCGCGGGAGTAGAACAGCCGCAGCGTGATCGGGTCCTTCAGCCCGCGCAGCACCGAGCGCGTGCCGTTCGACAGGGTATAGAGATGCTGCTGCGTCAGATCAGCATGGACCGTCGCCAGCCGCGTGTCCGCGAACAGGTTGACGCCGATCACCAGCGCGAGCGCGCCGATGACGCCGAGCAGGGTGGAGAGGGTGCGGCTCATGCCGGGTCAGCTCGCCTTGCGCGCGTCCACGAGGACGGTGTTGAGGCACAGGAAGAACCCGATGAACGACGCGAAATAAATCACGTCACGCAGGCTGATCAGCCCGCGGGCAAAGTTGGCGAACCGGTCGAGCACGCCGACACGCCGGGCGATATCGGACAGCACAGGCGCGTTGCGCGACAGGAAATCCGTCACCACCGGATAGGATGCGACCGCGAAGACGAAGCACGCGGCGACCGCGAGGACGAAGGCGATCACCTGGTTCTTCGTCGCCGCCGACGCCGCCGCGCCCACCGACAGGAACGCGCCCGCGACCAGCAGCGCGCCGATATAGCCGGACAGGATCGCGCCGTTGTCCGGTCGGCCGAGCAGGTTGACGGTGATGATGAACGGAAACGTCAGCAGCAGCGCGATGGCGCAGAACGCCCAGGCGGCAAGGAACTTGCCGATCACCGCCTGCCCCTGCGTCACCGGCAGCGTCAGCAGCAGCTCGATCGTGCCGAGCCGCCGTTCCTCCGCCCAGAGGCGCATGGTGATCGCCGGCACCAGCAGCAGGAACACCCAGGGCAGGAAGTTGAAGAACGGCGTCAAGTCCGCCTGCCCGCGGTCGAAGAAGCCGCCGAGGTTGAACGTCAGCGTGCCCTGCAGCAGCAGGAAGATCACGATGAAGACGATGGCGACGGGCGTCGCGAAATAGGCGCCGAGCTCGCGCCCGGCGATGGTCAGGATGTTGCGCATCGGACTCTCCCGTGGGCGGCTGCCTCGCGCAGCATGGCGATCATGGACCGGACGTCAGGCAGCCTCGGGCAGCAGCGTGAGCTGACGGAAAACCTCCTCAAGCCGCCCGCTCGGGTGCCGCTGCGCCAGCGCCTGCGGCGTCGCGTCGGCGATGACGCGCCCGCGGGCGATGATGATGGCGCGCGTGCACACCGCCTCCACCTCCTCGAGGATATGGGTGGAGATGACGATCGCCTTCTCCGGCGCCATCCGCGCGATCAGCGTCCGCACCTCGTGCTTCTGGTTCGGGTCAAGGCCGTCGGTGGGCTCGTCGAGCACCAGCACCGGCGGGTCGTGGAGCAGCGCCTGCGCGAGGCCGACGCGGCGCTTGAAGCCCTTCGACAGTGTCTCGACCGGCTGGAGCAATACCTCGCGCAGCTGTGTCAGCTCCGCCGCCCGCGCCACGCGCGCACCCATCTCCGCGCCGTGATAGCCGCGCACGCGGGCACAGAAGCGAAGAAAGCCGCTCACCGTCATTTCGGGATAGGTCGGCGCGCCTTCCGGCAGGAAGCCGAGCGCGCGGCGCGCGGCGACCGGGTTGCGTTGCACGTCGTGGCCGGCGATGCGCGCGGTGCCGGCGGTCGGCGTCATGAAGCCGGCCAGCATCTTCATCGTGGTCGACTTGCCCGCGCCGTTCGGCCCGAGAAAGCCGAGCACCTCGCCGCGCCGCACGGCGAACGACACGTGGTCCACGGCGGTGAAGGTGCCGAAACGCTTGGTCAGGCCGTCGATCTCGATCAGCGCGGCGCCCGCGCCCGTCGCTTCTGTGGCCTGCACGTTTGCCATCTCCGACCCCACCCCCGTGGCCGGCGGCATAGCGCATCACGGCCGGGATGCAAACCGGACCCGGGTCAGGATGGAGAAGGCTTCATCCAAAATGACACGCCCCGACGGCCGGATCGACCGGATGCGGCGACCATCGGCGGAGGCGGCCTAAAGCCACTCATTGAGGTGGTCGGGAAGGGCGTGGATGGGCACCTTCACCAGATCCTTGCCGAGCCGGCCCACGACCCTCGCCGAGGCCTGTGCCGACAAGGCCTCGGTCAGCATCGGCAATTCGTCCACCGGCGCGACGACGACGAGGTGATCGAAACGTCCCTCGGCCGCCGCACGGTTGATCTCCTCGGCGACCGCACGGAGAAAGGCCGCCTTCGCCCTCTCGTGCGCGTCGTGCTTCGGCTCGATGGCGTGCCGCGTGGCACCGACGCTCTCGAAGCTGCGTCCCGGGCGGTCGGTGCCGAGCGCCGATGACCGAACGCCCGCGTGCGGCGACGTCCGGGCCGAGATTTCGTGCAACTCCCGCCGATGCGGCTGCGGCATCAGGAAGCGGACATGCTCGCCGTCGATGATGACGATCCAAAGGCGGGCGTGATGCACCATGATGACCTCTCCGCCCGGCGGCGCTGCCGGAGGAGGCAACCTGGCCGGCCCGGCGATGCACCGCACTGATCGGAATCAACCGCCCCGGTCCACCGGGACCGTCCGCTCCTCGGCGCCGGGCCCGACCGCCGGCACCACCGGCACCGACTGCGCCCCGGCGGGCGCGAGCAGCACCATGTCGGGCGCGGGTTGCCCGCGCATCACCTCGCCGAGTTCGCGCGCGAGGCCGTCGGCCACCGGCAGGCGGGTGTGCAGCGGGTCCCAGTAATGGTCCGGCGCCCGCGTGATCGCACTCGGGATCATGAAGTCGGCGGCGACCGTGCCGGGCCGCGACGCCGCGATGGATGCGACGCGCGCCTTGCAGGCGGTCCACAGCGCGGCCTGCGGGGTGCCGGGCCTCGGCTGGATGCCGACATAGTACGGGACGAAATAAAGCAGCACGCGCGTCGCCGCCGGCAGACGCGCCAGATCACCGCGCAGCCGTTCGAGGGCCGGAAAATACCAGCCGTCCGGCCCCGGCGCCTGCGGTCCCGGCGGCATGAAGGTGATGCCGAGCGCGAGGTGGCGTGCGGCACGCGCGGGATCGTACTGCGCATCCGGCGGCACGAAGCGTGTGTAGCCGTCGCGCCCGTACACCTCGCGCTTGAGGCCGAGCAGGATGCCCGCCTCCCGCCCCGCCTCCTCCAGCGCGTCCAGGTTAAGGATGTGCGCGTATCCGGCCCAACGGTTCGTGCCGTACATCCATTCCGGGAACGGGCGCGGCGTGTAGTGCGGGCCATAGGGCACGCCTCGCGGGCCCGCGCCGCACCACGCGACGTCCAGACCGACGAGTACGAAGTGGGCATGCGGGTGCGTCCGTGCGAACAGCTCCAGCATCCGTGACTGCTCATAGGCGGTCGCGGCATTCATCGCGAGATTGACGACGCGCGCGCCGCCGAGCGCCGCGTCAAGCACGGCCGGACGCAGCAGCCGGCTGGTCGAGGTGCCGATCACCGCGCTGTCGAACGCGGGCGAGCGGGCCAGCGCCGGGTGCGCGTAGCGGGCGTTGCTGGCCACCGGCACGCGATCGAACGGCGGCGACAGCGGCAGGTCGTCGAACGGATCGACGATCGCGACGAACAGGTACAACAGCGCGAGGGCGGCGAGCGTCAGCGCGGCGGTGGCGGCAAAGAAGCGCCGCCACGCCCCCTCCCGCGTGTCCGGTCCCGTCACGTCAGAACTGAAAATAGATGAAGGTGGTCGGCAGCCGCCCGCCGGTCAGCAGCAGCGCCCAGGCCAGCAGCGCGCCCGCCGGCAGCGCGTAGAGGAGGCGCGGACGCCACGCGCCGAGCGCGATCGCCTGGCTCGTGGGTGCCGCGAGCGCGACCGCCGCCCCGCCGGCGAGGGCGACCACGTATTCGCGGTCCAGCGGGAAGCCGTGCCATCCCTGCACCCCGGCCAGCGCCGCCAGCATGTGGGCCGCGATGGTGAAGTCGGGCGAGCGGAACAGCACCCACCCCGCCATGACGAACAGCAGCGTCAGCGCCCAGCCGACCGGGACCGGCAGCCGCCAGCCCCGCCGCCCGGCCCAGCCTTCCCACAGATGCGCGACGGCCAGCGCCCCGCCATGCAGGCCGCCCCACGCCACGAACGTCCAGTTCGCGCCGTGCCACAGCCCGCCCAGCAGCATGGTCGCGACCACGTTGCCCGCCTGCCGCCACGGCCCGCAGCGGTTGCCGCCCAGCGGGATATACAGATAGTCGCGCAGGAAGCGGCTGAGCGTGATGTGCCAGCGCCGCCAGAAGTCGCGGATCGAGATCGCCCGGTAGGGAGCGGCGAAGTTGACCGGCAGCGTGAAGCCGAACATCAGCGCCAGCCCGATCGCCATGTCGGAATAGCCGCTGAAGTCGAAATAGAGCTGCAGCGTGTAGCCGCCCGTGGCCGCCCATGCCTGCGCCGCCCCGACAGCGGCACCCGACGCGGCGGCATGGTCCCAGACGCGGTCGACCAGCGGCGCCAGCGTATCCGCGATCACGACCTTCTTCAGCAGCCCGATGCCGAACAGCACGAGCCCGCGCCCGAGCCGCTCCCAGACGCCGGCCCGGCGCGGGTCGAGGGCGAATTGCGGGATGATCTCGTTGTGGCGCACCAGTGGCCCGGCGATCAGCTGCGGGAAGAACCCCACGAACAGGGCGAAGTCGCTCAGGCTGTACTGGTGGCGGTCGCCGCGCCGCAGATCGACCAGATAGGCGATCTTCTGGAACACGAAGAAGCTGATGCCGAGGGGCAGCACCAGCGCCCAGGGATGCCACGGCACCCCCGCCACGCCGAAAGCGGTGCCTCGCAGGAAGTCGGCGTATTTGAACAGCGCGAGCACCAGCAGGTTCAGCGTCACCCCGACCGCCGGCAGCGCCCGGCCCCAGCCTGCCCCATAGGCCCGGGCGATGCCCCAGTTGGCGAGCGTCAGCCCGACCAGCAGCGGCACGTAGCGGACGTCCCACCACCCGTAGAACACGAGCGACGCGCCCACGAGCCACGCCTGCCGCGCCGCCCGCACCCCGGCGAGCAGATACCAGCCCGCCAGCACGGGCGGCAGGAAGCACAGGACGAAGACCTGCGAGTTGAAGAGCATCCGACCCGGATAGACCGCCCCCGGCCGCCGCGCCAAGGGCGCCCCCGGCGGCGGCGTGCCGCCACGCGGTTCAGCCCGGCGGCAGCACCTTGCCGGGATTGAGCAGCCCGGCGGGGTCGAGCGCCGCCTTGATGCGGCGCATCACGTCCAGCTCCGCCCCGCCGCGCCATTCGGCCAGCATGTCCGGCTTGAGCCGCCCCACCCCGTGCTCGGCCGAGAAGCTGCCGTCGAGGTCGCGCACCACCTCGTTGACCGCCTCCATCACCTCATGGCCGCGGGCGAGGAAGGCGGTGGGATCCATGTCCGGCGGCTGCTGCAGGTTCATGTGGATGTTGCCGTCGCCCATGTGGCCGAAGGCGACCGGCCGCGCCCCGGGGATCAGCGCGCGACAGGCGGCGCTCGCGCGCACGATCAGCTCCGGCACGCGGGAGACGGGCACGGAGACATCGTTCTTGACCGACGCGCCCTCGCGCTTCTGCGCCTCGGCGTGCTCCTCGCGCAGCTTCCAGATGGCCGCCCGCTGCGCCCCGGATTCGGCGATCACCGCATCGGTGATCTCGCCCGCCTCCAGCGCCTCGGCCAGCACCGACTCGAGCGCGGCACGCAGCCCGGCGCCGGCGCGCGGACTGCCAAGCTCGACCAGCGCGTAGTGCGGCGCGGGCGCGGCCAGCGGCAGGACGGCGCCGGGAATGTGGCGCAGCACGAAATCCATGCCGGTCGCCGACATGTATTCAAAGGCCTGCAACGCCCCCGCGTCCTGTCCGCGCACGCGGCTGAACAGCGTCAGCGCCGACGCCTCGTCCGGCACGGCACAGAGGGCGAGTTCCACCTCGGCCAGCCGCGGGCGCAGCTTCAGCACGGCGGCGGTGATGATGCCGAGCGTGCCCTCGCTGCCGACGAACAACTGGCGCAGGCAGTAGCCGGTGTTGTCCTTGTGCAGCCGGCGCAGCGCGTTGATCACCTGCCCGTCCGCCAGCACCACCTCCAGCCCGAGCACCATGTCGCGGGCGTTGCCGTAACGGACGGTGTTGTTGCCGCCCGCGTTGGTGGCCAGCACGCCGCCGATCGTCGCGGTGCCCTCCGAACTGATCGACAGCGGCAGCTTGGCGCCGGCCGCGTCGGCCGCGTCCTGCGCCTCCTTCAAGGTCAGCCCGGCCTCGGCCTCCATGGTCATGTCCACGGGGTCGATGGCGCGGACCCGGCGCATGCGGCTCAGGCTCAGCACGACCTGTCGCCCGTCTTCGGACGGCACCGCGCCGCCCACCATGCTGGTGTTGCCGCCCTGCGGCACGATCGCGACGCCCGACGCGGCGCAGCTGGCGACGCAGAATGCCACCTCCCGCGTGTTCGCCGGGCGCAGCACGGCGGCCGTGCGGCCCTGGTAGAGCCGGCGCCAGTCGGTCGCATAGGGCGCCGTGTCGGCGGGGTCCGTCAGCACGCCCCCGGGGCCCAGCACCTCGCGCAGCCCGGCCAGCAATTCCGCCCCGACCTGTGCCGTCATCGTCCGCTCCTCCCCCTTCCAGCCTTCCGGCCGGTGTGCGCGCGGGGACCGGGTCACGCAAGGGCGGCAGCCCGGCCATGCCGACGCTTCGTTTATCGCGGTCCCGGTTACGGGCAGTCTGGCACCCAATCATACTAAGGGAGGTCCGGCATGAGCCTGCAATTCATCGGCATGGTGCAGCCGCGCGAGCAGTCGGAGACGCATCCGCCGCGCGGTCCCGCGATCGACCTCGACTGGCTGCGCGCCAGCATGACGGCGCATGAGGAGGCCGGCTTCGACCGCGTGCTGATCGGCTGGTACTCGAACGGACCGGACGGGCTGCAGGTCGCGGCCTATGCGGCGGCCTATACCAGCCGCGTCGGCTTCCTTGTCGCCCACCGCCCGGGCTTCATGTCGCCCACCAACGCCGCCCGCGCCTTCGCCACCCTCGACCAGCTCAGCCGCGGGAGCGTCGCCATCCACGTCATCAGCGGCGGCGACGACACCGACCAGCAACGCGACGGCGACTGGCTGGACAAGGACGCGCGCTACGCCCGCACCGACGAATACGTCTCGATCCTGAAGACCATCTGGACGGCGGAGGCGCCGGTCGATCACGACGGTCGCTTCTATCGTTTCCGCGGCGCGCAGCCGGAGGTGCGCTGCGTGCAGGCGCCGCACATACCCGTCTATTTCGGCGGCGCGTCGCAGGCGGCCATCGACGCGGCCGGCAAGCACGCCGACGTCTATGCGCTGTGGGGCGAGACCCGCGCGCAGGTGCGCGAGATCACCGCCCGGGTGCGCGCCGCCGCCGCCGCCCATGGCCGGCCC
>NZ_BANB01000099.1 GCF_000964365.1 Acidisphaera rubrifaciens HS-AP3
CGACACGTCGCCCCCGGACGCGCCGGCCTCCGAAGCGGCCCTGCCGGAGGCGGCACCGTCGGCCGCGGCCGATGCGCCGGCGGGCGCGGCCGTCATCGAGGCGGCGTTGGCGACCATGCCGCTCGGCCCCGGCGTCTATCGGATGCTCGATGCCAGGGGCGACGCCCTTTATGTCGGCAAGGCGCGCAGCCTGAAGAAGCGGGTCGTCGCCTATACCCAGCCGGCCCGACTGCCGGAGCGGCTGCGGCGCATGGTGAGCGAGACGGTGGCGATGGAGATCGTCACCACGCACACCGAGGCCGAGGCGCTGCTGCTGGAAGCCAACCTCATCAAGCGCCTGAAGCCGCGCTTCAACATCGTCCTGCGCGACGACAAATCCTACCCGTGGCTGATGCTGACCGAGGATCACCCGTTTCCGCAGATCACCAAGCATCGCGGCGCCCGGGTCCGGCGCGGCAGCTATTACGGCCCGTTCGCCTCCGCCTGGGCGGTCAACCAGACGGTCAATGCGATGCAGCGTGTGTTCCTGCTGCGCTCCTGCGCCGACACCGTGTTCGCCAACCGCTCCCGGCCGTGTCTGCTGTTCCAGATCCGCCGCTGCTCCGCCCCCTGTGTCGGGCGGATCGACGCGGACGCCTATGGCCGGCTGGTGGCGCAGGCGCGCGCCTTTCTCGCCGGCCGCGGCGGGGCGGTGCAGCAGGAGCTGGCGGCGGAGATGGAAACTGCGGCGGCGGCGCTGGAGTTCGAGCGCGCGGCGGCGGTGCGCGACCGCATACGCGGGCTGACCCATGTCCAGGGAACGGCCGTGGTCAACCCGGCCTCCGTCGCCGACGCCGACGTGGTGGCCGGATGGCAGGCGGCGGGCCAGACCTGCGTGCAGGTATTTTTCATCCGGGGCGGGCGCAACAACGGCAATCGCGCGTTCTTCCCGACACATGGACGGACGGAGGAGCTGCCCGCCGTGCTCGGCGCCTTCATCGCGCAGTTCTACGACGACAAGCCGCCGCCGCCGCTGGTGCTGCTGAGTCAGCCCCTGGCGGAGCAGGCGCTGGTGGCGGAGGCGCTGAGCCTGAAGGCCGGGCGGCGGGTGGAGGTCGCGGTGCCGCAGCGCGGCGAGAAGCGCGCGGTGGTCGAGCATGCCGAGACCAACGCGCGCGAGGCGCTGGAACGGCGGCTCGCGGAGTCGGCGGGGCAGGCAAAGCTGCTGGAGGCCGTGGCCGCGCTGTTCGCCCTGCCGGCGACGCCGGAGCGGATCGAGGTCTATGACAACAGCCACATCATGGGCGCCAACCCCTACGGCGTGATGATCGTCGCCGGGCCCGAAGGCTTCGCCAAGGCCGCCTATCGCAAGTTCGCCATCCGCGGCCCGGTCACGCCAGGCGACGATTTCGCGATGATGCGCGAGATGCTGGAACGCCGTTTCGCCCGCGCCCTGCGCGAACAGGAGCAGGGCCATCCCATGCCCGACCTCGTGCTGATCGACGGCGGCGCCGGCCAGCTATCGGCGGCCCGGCAGGTGCTGGCGGATCTGGGCGTGTCCGACGTGCCGCTTGTCGCCATCGCCAAGGGGCCGGACCGTGACGCCGGGCGGGAGTGGTTCCACATGGACGGGCGCCCGGCCTTCCAGCTCCCGCCACGCGATCCGGTACTCTATTTTCTGCAACGCCTGCGCGACGAGGCGCACCGGTTTGCCATCACCACCCACCGCGCCGGCCGGTCGAAGGGGCTGCGGCAAAGCGAACTCGACGAAATCGCGGGCATCGGGGCGGCACGCAAGCGGGCGCTGCTCAACCATTTCGGCTCCGCCCGCGGCGTCAAGCAGGCGGGGCTCGCCGATCTGGAGGCGGCGCCCGGCATCTCGCGCGAGACGGCGCGCCGGGTTTATGCGCATTTCCATCCGGGCGCCGCATTGTAATGCGGCCGCCCGCTGACCCGTCGCGCATTTGGCCGTAGGATCGGCATGCATGCTGACTGATCTGCCCAACCTGCTCACCCTGTCGCGTATCGCGGCCATTCCGGTGCTCGTGGTGCTGGTTGCGATCCGCGCACCGGGCGCCGACCTCGGCGCCTGCCTTGTGTTCTCCTATGCGGCGATCACCGACTATCTGGACGGGCATTTCGCGCGCCGACGGCGGCAGCTGTCGGACGTCGGGCGCATGCTCGATCCGATCGCCGACAAGCTGCTGGTGGGCGCCGCGCTGATGATGCTGGCCGGGGAGAACCGGCTGGGGCCGCTGGGCCTGTTTCCCGGCCTCGTCATCCTGCTGCGCGAAATCCTGGTCAGCGGGCTGCGGGAATATCTGGCCGGTATCCGGGTGGGGCTGCCGGTAACGCGGCTGGCGAAGTGGAAGACGGGGATGCAGCTGGTGGCGCTCGGCTTCCTGCTCGCGGGCGACGGGGGCGCGCTGGTGCTGCAGGGGCTGCTCCGCCTCGGTCCGCCGGCGTTTCCGGCCCTGCCGGCGACGCTGATCGGC
>NZ_BANB01000098.1 GCF_000964365.1 Acidisphaera rubrifaciens HS-AP3
GACCGCGACCTCGCCGAGGGCCGCATCGCCGAACCCGAGCACGCCGTCGCGCGGCTGGAGGTGCAGCGCCGGCTGCTCGCCGCCGACGCCGATGCCGACGCTGCCGCCCCCCGGTCGAACCGGGGCGCGATCATCGCCGCCATGGTGATCGTGCCGGTCGCGGGCCTGGCGCTCTATCTCATCGGCGGCACGCCCGACATGCCGGCCGAGCCGCTGGCCGCGCGTATCGCCGCCGCCCGCGCCCGCGCCGCACAGACCGAGACGCTGATCACCGAATTGCGCGCGAAGCTCGCGACCATGGACCCGCACAGCGACCGCGCGCGACAGGGGTACGTCCTGCTCGGCGGCGCCGAGGCGGGACGCGGCAACCTGCCGGCGGCGGTGGCCGCCTGGCGCATGGCGCTCGCTGTGCGGTTCGAACCCACGCTGGCGGCCGAACTGGCCGAGGCGCTGACCGAGATCAACGGCCGCCCGGATGACGAGGCGATCGGCCTGTTCCGGCGCGCCCTCGCCACCGCGCCGGCCGACGCGCCATGGCGGCCGATGGCCGAGCAGCGCGTCCACGAGGCGACCGCCGCCGCCAAGCCCTGAGTCCGGGCTGGCGGCCGGGCGGTGCCCGCCCGGATCGCAGCTCCCGCCGGGAGCCGGTCCGGACGGATTCAGTCCTGCGCGGCTGGCGGCGAGGCGGGCGCGGGTGTCGTGGTCGCGGCCTGCGGCTTGCGGCCGCCATGCGAGTTCTCGCCGCCCTTGCGCCCGGCCTCCGCCGCGAGGCGGTGATTCTGCGCGAACGGACGCTTCTCGGGCGGCACGCTGCTGCCGCCCTTGGACGCGATGGCGCGCTGCTTGTCCGGATCCATGGAGGCGAACCCGCGATTGCTGGTTCCCCGCGTCTTGGTTTCGGCCATGCTTGGATTCCCTGTTCATTGTCCGCGGCAGCGCCACACCATGGCCGCTGCACCCTCGTCTGAACGCCGCATGGCGCCTGTCCGTTCGCCGGCCGGACGAATGTTCGTGTAATCGCTGCGTGTTGCGGCGCCGCTTACCGTCACGCCGCCGCCCCGCTTGCCGCTCAGGGCTGGGTTGCCGCCCTGCGCCGCGACCGGGGCCGAGTGGCGGCGCGGCCCCGCGCGTCCTATGTCGTGGGCGATGACAGGAGGCCCGCCATGAACCGACGCCGTGTGCTCGCCGCGCTCGCCCTGCTGCCGGCCGCCGCCGCCGTGTCGGGCGCCCTGGCCTCCCCGGCGGCGGCGCAGACCGCGTTTCCGCTGACGGCGCAGGACCGCGCCGACCTCGCCCGCATCCAGACCTATCTGAACGGGCTGCGCACGCTGAAGGCGCGGTTCCTTCAGATCGCCCCCAACGGGGCGGTGGCGCGCGGCACCGCCTGGCTGGAACGGCCGGGCCGGATGCGCTTCGAATACGACAAGCCGAGTCCGCTGCTGCTGGTCGCCGGCCACGGGCTGGTGGTCTTCCACGACAGCCAGCTCGGCCAGACCAGCAACATCCCGCTGTCGCAGACCCCGCTCGGCATCCTGCTGGCCGACAACGTGCAGTTCGGCGGCGCCGTCACCGTGCAGTCGATCGCCCGCCAGCCGGGCATGATCCAGGTCACCGTCTATCAGACCGCCCGCCCCGGCGACGGCACCCTGACCCTCAATTTCGCCGACAACCCGCTGGCGCTGACGCAGTGGACGGTGCTCGACGCGCAGCACCGCGAGACGCGGGTCTCGCTCTACGACGTCGCCCTGGGCGGCGCCTTCGACCCCGCGCTGTTCACCTTCATCGACCCGCGCTTCTACCAGGGTGGCGGCGGCGGTGGGGGCGGCGATGGTGGCCCGCCGCCGGCCGCGGGCCGC
>NZ_BANB01000097.1 GCF_000964365.1 Acidisphaera rubrifaciens HS-AP3
CGGGGCGGCGCTGGCGGCGGTGCGGGCGTGGTGGATGGCCGGCGGCTGCCGTGCCGGGGCTGCGGCGTGCAGGGAGGAATTGGCGCGGCGGCTGCGGTCCTGTTAGACGCGGGCGCGATGGACGCCATCCCCCCCGTTGCGCCGACGCAGGCCGCGCCCCGGCGCGCCGACCGGACCTTCGCGCTGATGCTGCGGCTGTGGCGGGAGCATATCCGCTTTCACCGCGCCCGCATCGGCATCGTGCTGGCGAGCACAGCCGTAATGGCCGGCACGACCGCGCTCTATCCGGTGCTGATCCAGCACGCGTTCCACATGTTCGAGGACCGCGACACCCGCATCCTCTATCAGATCCCCGCCCTCGTGCTGGCGGTGACCTCGGTGAAGGCGGCGTCGCAGTATATCCAGAACATCGAGGTGCAGCGGATCGTCCTGCTGGTGATCCGCGAGTTGCAGAACCGGATGTTCGCGCATGTGGTTCGCGCCGACCTCGCCCGCATGGAGCGCGAGGCGCCGGCGCAGATCGCGGCACGCTTCACCACCGACGCGACGGTGATGCGCGAGGCGCTGACCCGGGCGGTCAACGGGGTGGCGGATGCCATCACCGTGATCGGACTGGTCGGGTCGATGATCTATCTCGACTGGCTGCTGTCGCTGATCGCGGCCGTGCTGTATCCGATCGCCGGTCTGCCGATCGAGCGGCTGGGGCGGCGGATACGGCGCGCGAGCGGCGGGATGCAGCAGCGGATGGGGACCACGTCCGCGCTGCTGAACGAAAGCTTCGCGCAGGCGCGCACCGTGCGTGCCTATGGGCTGGAAGCGGCGGAGATGCGGCGGGCGGACGGCGCGTTCAGCGACCTGTACCGCGCGCTGCTGCGCATGGCCCGCAACCGGGCGCGGGTGGACCCGATCCTGGAGGTGCTGGGCGGGGCGGCGATCGCGGCGGTGATCGGGTTCGCCGGCTGGCGGGCGGCGGTCGGGTCGAACACGATCGGCAACTTCACCGGCTTCGTCGCGGCGCTGCTGATCGCCTCGCGGCCGCTGCGCGCGCTGGGCTCGCTCAACGGCGCGATCCAGGAGGGGCTCGCCGGTCTCGTGCGCATCTTCGACGTGGTGGACGAGGAGCCGGGGATCGTCGATCGCCCCGGCGCCGTGCCGCTGCCGCCGGGGCACGGGCGGGTCGTGTTCGAGGACGTGCGCTTCGTCTATCCCGACGGGCGGGTGGCGCTGGACGGCCTGAGCTTCGAGGCCGCACCCGGCCGGACGATCGCGCTGGTCGGCCCGTCGGGCGCCGGCAAGTCGAGCGCCCTCGCGCTCATCCCGCGCCTCCACGACGTGAGCGGCGGGCGCATCGTGATCGACGGGGCGGACGTGCGCGACGTGACGCTCGCCAGCCTGCGGGAAGCGATCGCCTATGTCGGGCAGGACACGCTGCTGTTCGACGACAGCGTGGCGGCGAACATCGCGAT
Source organism: Acidisphaera rubrifaciens HS-AP3 (assembly GCF_000964365.1). Lineage (GTDB taxonomy): Bacteria > Pseudomonadota > Alphaproteobacteria > Acetobacterales > Acetobacteraceae > Acidisphaera > Acidisphaera rubrifaciens. The sequence continues at coordinate 1,467 of NZ_BANB01000097.1, forward strand.
GGGCCGTCCCGGCGCGTCCGAGGCGGAGATCGAGGCAGCGGCGGCGGCGGCGGCGGCCCACGACTTCATCGCCGCGCTGCCGGAGGGTTACGCGACGCGGGTCGGCCCCGGCGGGCAGCGCCTGTCCGGTGGCCAGCGCCAGCGGGTGGCGCTCGCCCGCGCCCTGCTGCGCAATCCCCGCATCCTGCTGCTGGACGAGGCGACAAGTGCGCTCGACACCGAAAGCGAGGCGGCGGTGCAACAGGCCCTGACCTCGCTGCGCGCCGGGCGGACCACGATCGTCGTGGCGCACCGCCTGTCCACCGTCCGCGATGCCGACCTGGTCGTGACCCTGGCCAACGGTGTCGCGGTCGAACAGGGCACCCACGCCATGCTGATGGGCACGGAAGGCCTGTATGCGCGTCTGGTGCGCACGCAGGCCCTGGCCGCCTGACGCGCTCGCCCCTGCGCCGGCCGGGCAGTCCGATCACGTTTTTGCGCGTTGCAACTGACTGACCGGTCAGTTATTTGACAGGCATGTCTGGAACCCTGGCGCGGTCGGCGAGGAGTTGGGTCCGGCGCAAGGATGACCGTCCGGTGGAAATCGTGGCGGCCGCCCTCGCGCTGTTTGCTGCGCGCGGCTATGGCGCGACGAAGCTTGAGGACGTTGCCTGCGCCGCCGGCATCGCCAAGGGCACGATCTATCTCTATTTCGCCAACAAGGAAGATCTGTTCCGGGCTGTCGTCCGGCAGGAGCTGCTGCCGGCGCTTGCCCGCATCGAGGCGGCGATCGAGGTCCATACCGGGCCGACGCAGGATCTGTTGCGCCTGCTGATGGCGCATTTCGTGCAAATGATTGAAAGCGAACTGGGCGGCATTCCCAAGCTCGTCGTCTCGGAGGCCGGCAACTTTCCGGAGATCGCGCAATTCTACGCCGACGAAGTTGTCGCGCGCGGTATGGCGATCATCGAGCGTATCGTTGCGCGCGGCGTCGATCGGGGGGAGTTCCGTCCCGTGGAGGCCGCGCGGCTGACGCCCGTCCTCGTCGGGCCGATGCTGTGCATGCTGCTGTGGCGCCACTCGATCGGGCGGCACAGCGCCATCGGGTTCGATCACCGCGCGGTGCTCGAGACCCAAATCGACATCCTCCTGCGCGGGCTCGCGCCGGAGCCGGGGGCCTGACCGCGGGTGATCGCGGCAGGCACGGACGGCAACGAACTGGATTGAGCAGGAGCGGCGTATGGCCGACGGTATGAGCGTCGCGGAAGATCAGCGATCGGATCGACTCGATCGCCCGGTCGCTGAGAGCGACACGCGCGCGCAACCCGCGCGCGACGAGGCGCGCCGGCCCGGGGCGGGCACGCCCGACGGCAAGAACGCGTCGGCGCGGCCGCCGAAGCGTTCGTATCGTCGGTGGGTGGTTCTCGGTATCCTTGCGCTTATCGTTGCGGGCGGGGCGACGTATTACTGGTGGTCCACGCGCGGGCTGGTCACCACCGACGACGCCTACACCGACGGGTTCGTGTCGAGCATCGCGGCGCAGGTTTCGGGACAGGTGACCGACCTCGCGGTGGACGACAACCAGCATGTCCACAAGGGCGACGTGCTGTTCCGTATCGATCCGCGGCCGTTCATCGACGCCCGTGACAAAGCGCAGGCCAATCTCGAGAACACGCGCGGCCAGCTGGCGGCGGCGCAGTATGCGGCCGAGGTGGCGGAGAAGAACTTCCCGGCGACGCTGCAAGCCGCCAAGGCGCAGCTCGCGAGCGCGCAGGCGACGCTGTTCAAGGCGCAGACGGATGCCCGCCGCCAGCACAGCCTGCCGCGCGCCGCGACGACGCAGCAGGACGTCGATTACGCCGATGCGGCGCTTCGTCAGGCGCAGGCCCAGGTCGCGCAGGCCGAGGCGCAGGTCGCCGAGGCGGAGCCGGTGAAACAGAACATCGGCGAGATCCAGGCGCGGGTGACGCAGCTCGACGGCGGCGTGAAGCAGGCGGAGGCGGAACTCGCCACCGCCAACCTCAACCTCGAATGGGCGACGGTCCGCTCGCCGCGCGACGGCTGGGTGACGCAGCGCACGGTCGCGCGCGGCAACTACGTGCAGCCCGGCCAGACCGTCATGTCGATCGTGTCCGACAAAGTCTGGGTGACCGCCAACTTCAAGGAAACGCAGCTGACCGACATCCGGGCCGGGCAGCGGGTGACGTTCGAGGTCGACGCCTATCCATTCCTGCATCTGACCGGGCATGTCGACAGCATCCAGCTTGGCTCCGGCTCGCGCTTCAGCGCCTTCCCGGCGGAGAACGCGACCGGCAACTTCGTCAAGATCGTGCAGCGGGTGCCGGTGAAGCTGGTGATCGACAGCGGGCTCGACCCGAAGCTGCCGCTCCCGCTCGGCATCTCGGTCGTGCCGACCGTGCATCTGAACTGACCGCCCCATGGGCGTCGCGCTGACACAGGAGGAGAAGGCCTCCGACGCGGCTTGGCGGCCGCGTGCCAACCCGTGGATGATCGCGGTCGTGGTGACGCTCGCCGCGTTCATGGAAATCCTCGACACCACCATCGTCAACGTGTCGCTGCCGCACATCGCGGGCACGGTGTCGGTCAGCTACGACGACGCGACCTGGGCGCTGACGTCGTATCTCGTCGCCAACGGCATCGTGCTGACGATTTCCGGCTGGTTCAGCCGGGTGCTGGGCCGCAAGCGGTATTTCCTGATCTGCATCGTGATGTTCACCGTGTGCTCGCTGCTATGCGGGCTCGCGAACAACCTGGCGGAGCTGGTGATCTTCCGCCTGGCGCAGGGGTTCTTCGGCGGCGGGCTGCAACCGAGCCAGCAATCAATCATTCTCGACACGTTCGAGCCGGCCAAGCGCGGACAGGCATTCTCCGTCGTGGCCATCGCGGTGATCTTCGCGCCGGTGATCGGGCCGACGCTCGGCGGCTGGATCACCGATACCTACACGTGGCGCTGGATTTTCTTCATCAACGTGCCGGTCGGCATCCTCGCCTTCTTTGCCGTGCTCAGCATGGTCGAGGACCCGCCCTGGGTGCGGCGCGAGCATGAGCGATCGTCCAAGCGCATCGACTATATCGGCGTCGGGCTGATCACGCTGGGCCTCGGCTGCCTGCAGGTGATGCTCGACCGGGGCGAGGATGCGGACTGGTTCGGCTCGCCGATGATCGTGACCTTCGCGGTCCTGTCGGCAATCGGGCTGATCGGCGCCGTGGCGTGGCTGACCTGGACCGACAACCCGGTGGTCAACCTGCGCGTCTTCAAGGACCGCAACTTCGCCCTCGGCTGCGTCATGATCTTCGGGTTCGGCAGCATCCTGTATTCGAGCAACGTCATCATCCCGCAGCTCGCGCAGGAGCAGCTGGGCTACACGGCGGAGCTGGCCGGCCTGATCCTGTCGCCCGGCGCGATGATGATCATCCTGCTCATTCCCTTCGTCGGCCGCGTGCTGCTGCCGAACGTGCAGACGCGGTACATCATCGCGTTCGGCTTCATCGTGCTCGGCGTGTCGTGCCTGTACGCCCGGGCGAACATGGTCTCAGACCTCAGCTTCAACGAGCTGGTCCTGATCCGCTGCGCGCAGACGCTCGGCCTCGCGTTCCTCTTCGTGCCGAACAGCACCATGGCCTACGCGACGCTGCCCAAGGAGCTGAACGGCGACGGCTCGGCGCTGTTCGTGATGCTGCGCAACGTCTCGGGCGCGGTCGGTATCTCGCTGGCCGGCGCGTTGATCACGGAGCGGACACAGGTGCACCGCGCCTATCTGGTTGACCATCTGTCCGACCAGAGCCTCGGCTACCAGCATCTGCTGTCGCAGTATGAAAGCAGCCTGCGTGCGCTCGGCCGCGCGCCTGCGGCCGTCGCGGGGCAGGCGGAGGCGCTGGTCAATCGCGCGCTGAACACGCAGGCGGCGTTCCTGGGCTACATGGACGTGTTCATGGTGATCGCCATCATGGCGTTCATGGTGGTGCCGCTGACGTTCCTGTTCCGCGCGTCCAAGGCAGGCGGCGGCGGGCCGCCGGCGCACTGAGGCGCCCGCCGGGCGTCCCTGGGGAGGGTCGGATGGCACGGATCGACAGCATCGAGGCGCTGGAGGCGCTGTACGGCACGCCCTCGGCGGCGGCGATGGTCAAGGAGACGCGCTGGATCACGCCCGAGTACCGCGCCCTGGTCGAGGCGGCGCCGTTCGTCGCGCTGGCGACCGTGGGTGACGAGGGGCTCGACTGCTCGCCGCGCGGCGACGTGGCGGGGTTCGTGCGCGTGGCCGACCCGGGTACGCTGCTGCTGCCCGACCGGCGGGGCAACAACCGCGTCGATTCGTTGCGCAACATCGTGCGCGATCCGCGCGTGGCGCTGCTGTTCCTGATACCCGGCCTCGGCATCACGTTGCGCGTCAACGGCCGCGCCGACCTGCGGACCGACGCGGCGCTGCTGGACAGCTTCGTGATGGAGGGCCGGGCGCCGCGCTGCGTCGTCGTGGTGTCGGTGGAGGCCGTGTATTTCCAGTGCTCGCGCGCAATCCAACGTGCGGATCTGTGGAATCCCGGCCGCCACGTCGACCCGGCGTCGCTGCCGAGCGCGGGGGCGATCCTGACCGCCTGCAGCGGCGGCAGCTATGACGGCGCGCGGTTCGACCGCACCTGGCCCGCGGAGTCCAAGGCCGCCCTGTGGTGAGCGGCCCGCGGGGGCGCCGCTAGGGCCAGCGCACCTCCGGCGGCAGGCTCATCAGGATGGCCTCCACGTTGCCGCCGGTCTTCAGGCCGAACAGCGTGCCGCGGTCATGGATCAGGTTGAACTCCACGTACCGGCCGCGCCGGACGAGCTGGTGCTCGCGCTCGGCCGGGGTCCAGGGCTCCGCCATGCGGCGGCGGACGATGGCCGGATAGGCGTCGAGGAAAGCCTCGCCCACGTCGCGGGTAAAGGCGAAATCCGCCGCCGCGTCGCCGGTCGCGTGATGATCGAAGAAGATGCCGCCCGCGCCGCGCGGCTCGCCCCGGTGGGGGAGAAAGAAATAGCGGTCGCACCACGCCTTGAACCGCGGGTAGTAGCCGGGATCGTGGCGGTCGCAGGCGGCGCGGAAGGCGGCGTGGAAGGTGGCGGCGTCGGCCTGTGCCTCCGGCGTCTCGAGTCGCATCGGCGTCAGGTCGCCGCCGCCGCCGAACCAGCCCTGGGTCGTGACCAGCATGCGGGTGTTGAAATGCGCCGCCGGCACGCGGGGGCTGCGCATGTGGGCGACCAGGCTGATGCCGCTCGCCCAGAAACGCGGGTCCTCCGCAGCGCCAGGGATCTGGGCGCGGAACTCGGGGCTGAAGGTGCCCCAGACGGTGGAGACGTTGACGCCCACCTTTTCGAACACCTGCCCGCGCATCAGGCTGATGACGCCGCCGCCGCCCGGTGTCCCGTCCTCGGTGGGCCGGTCCCAGGGGCGGCGTTCGAAGCGGCCGGCGGGACCGGCGTCGGGGTCGGGACGGTCGTCCTCGATCGCCTCGAAGGCGGCGCAGATGCGGTCGCGGAGGCTTTCGAACCACGCCCGCGCGGCCTCGCGCAGGTCGATATGCGCGGCGGCGGTCGCGGGAGCTCGCACAGGGGCTTGCGTCATCGGCAGATGGTCCACATAGGTGCCAGAGGCATGGTCCGGCACGGCGGCGATGCGGTGCTGTTGCCGGTTCCGGGAGGCGTGTCTAGAGTGCAGCGCACCATGGCCTTGGGGGCTCCGAGGTCTTTTGGCATGGGATCGAGGTGAGTATGGCTGAATTAGCCGCGGCTGGCACCGGCGGACATCACGGTGCACACGGAGGGGATGGCCGACGCGATTTCCTTCGTCTGATTACCGCCTCGGGCGCCGTCATCGGCGTGGGCGCGATCGCCTGGCCGCTGATCGACAGCATGAACCCGTCCAAGGACGTCCTCGCTTTGTCGTCGGTCGAGACCGACCTGACGCCGATCGAACTCGGGTCGGGCATCACCGTCGTCTGGCGCGGCAAGCCGATCTTCGTCCGTCACCGCACGGAGAAGGAGATCAAGGAAGCCGAGGACGTGCAGATGAGCCAGCTCATCGAGCCGCAGCCGGACAGCGAGCGGGTAAAGGCCGGCCACGCGCAGTGGATCGTGCTGATCGGCATCTGCACCCATCTCGGCTGCGTGCCGCTGGGCAACAAGCCGACCGATCCGCGGGGCGAGTGGGGCGGCTGGTTCTGCCCGTGCCACGGCAGCCAATACGACACGTCCGGCCGCGTCCGGCACGGTCCGGCGCCGCTCAATCTCTACATCCCGCCCTATGCCTTCGAGAGCAACACCAAGATCAAGATCGGCTGACGACGCCGCCAGCGCGAGGGGTTAGACCATGGCCGGGCTCCACAAGAGCGACATCAAGAATCCAGTCCTGAACTGGATCGACACCCGCATGCCTGTCTTCACGATGATGGAGAAGGAATACGGGTCGTTCCCGACGCCGAAGAACTTCAACTATTTCTGGAACTTCGGCGCCCTGGCCATGGTGACGCTGGCGATCATGATCGTCACCGGCATCTTCCTGGCGATGAACTACACGCCGAACACCGAAATGGCGTTCGACAGCGTGCAGCGGATCATGCGCGACGTGAACTACGGCTGGCTGATCCGCTACGTGCATCAGAACGGCGCCTCGATGTTCTTCATCGTGGTGTATGTCCACATCTTCCGCGGCCTTTATTACGGCTCGTACAAGGCGCCGCGCGAATTGCTGTGGATCATCGGCGTGGCATTGCTGCTCGCGATGATGGCGACGGCGTTCATGGGGTACGTCCTGCCCTGGGGCCAGATGTCCTACTGGGGCGCGACCGTCATCACCAACCTGTTCTCGGCCATACCGCTGGTCGGGACGGACATCGTGCAGTGGCTGTGGGGCGGCTTCTCGGTCTCCAACCCCACGCTGAACCGCTTCTTCAGCCTGCATTACCTGATGCCGTTCGTCATCGTCGGCCTGGTGTTCCTGCATGTGGTGGCGCTGCACATCACCGGCTCGAACAACCCGCTCGGCATCGACGTGAAGTCGCCGCAGGACACGCTGCCGTTCCACCCGTACTACACGGTGAAGGACAGCGTCGGACTGTGCGTCTTCCTCGCGATCTTTGCCGCGATCGTGTTCTTCGCGCCGAACATGCTGGGTGACCCGAACAACTTCATCCCGGCCAACCCGCTGCAGACGCCGGCGGACATCGTGCCGGAATGGTACTTCCTGCCGTTCTACGCGATCCTGCGATCGGTGCCGAACAAGCTCGGCGGCGTGGCCATGATGTTCGGGTCGATCGCCGTGCTGTTCGTGCTGCCCTGGCTCGACACGAGCCGCGTCCGCAGCGCGCGCTTCCGCCCGATCTACCGTCCGCTGGTGTTCGTCCTGGTCGCCGCCGTGGTCGTGCTCGGCATGGTCGGCGCGCACCGGCCCGAGGGGATCTGGGTCGTGCTCGGCCGCGTCGCGACGACCTATTACTTCCTGCATTTCCTCGTGATCCTGCCGGCGCTCGGCATTCTTGAGAAGCCGTTGCCGCTGCCGGAGAGCATCAGCAACCCCGTGCTGCCGCGACGTGGCGGTGGTGGCGGACCGCTGCCCGGCGGGGTGCCGGCGGCGCCGATGGAGAAGCCGTGATGTCCGCCTCGACCCTACTGCGCCGCCTGCTGCCCGCCGCCATGGCTGCCTCCGTCCTGCTGGCGGCGCCGGCGGTCCGGGCCGAGGAGGCGCTGCCGCACGAGCACTGGAGCTTCTCCGGCATTTTCGGCGGGCTCGATCTCGCGGCGGCGCAGCGTGGCTTCCAAGTGTATAACGAGGTCTGCTCCTCGTGCCATTCGATGAACCTGCTGCATTACCGCGATCTGGCCGGCATCGGCCTGACCGCGCAGCAGATCAAGGATATCGCCGCGAGCAAGACGGTTCCCGGTCCGCTCGACGACAACGGCGACGAGACCACGCGGCCCGGCACCCCGGCCGACGTGTTCAAGGCGCCGTATAAGAACTCCAAGGCGGCGGGCGCGGCATTCGGCGGCGCCGCGCCGCCGGATCAGTCCGTGCTGCTGAACGCCCGCGAGGGCGGTGCCGATTACATCTATGGCATCCTGACCGGCTACGTGGACCCGCCGGCCGGCTTCAAGGTGCCGGACGGTCTGTACTACAACGAGTACATGCCCGGCCACCTGATCCACATGCCGCAGCCGCTGCATGACGATCAGGTGACCTATGCCGACGGGACGAAGGCGACGGTCGCGCAGATGGCCCACGACGTCACGACGTTTCTTTACTGGACGTCGAATCCGGAAGCCGTGACGCGCAAGCGGATGGGTGTGCGGGTCGTGCTGTTTCTCGTGCTGATGGCCGGTCTCACCTACACGGTGAAGCGCCAGATCTGGTCGGACGTGGAGCACTGACGGCGAGTAGCGCTCGTGGCCGATAACTGGGAGCCCGTCGTCGGGATCGTCGGCGGCTCCGGCCTGTATCACATCGACGGTCTGACCGAACAGGTCTGGCGGCCGGTGCATTCACCCTGGGGCATGCCGTCCGACGAGTTGCTGTTCGGGCGTCTCGACGGGGTGAAGTGCGTCTTCCTGCCGCGTCACGGGCGCGGGCACCGGCTGTCGCCGACCAACCTCAACTATCGGGCCAACATCGATGCGTTGAAGCGGGCCGGCGTGACCGACCTGCTGTCGATGTCGGCGGTGGGCAGCCTCAGGGAAGAGCTGCCGCCGGGCCATTTCGTCATCGTCGACCAGTTCATCGACCGCAGCTTCGCGCGGGAGAAGAGCTTCTTCGGCGACGGCGTGGTGGCGCATGTCTCGATGGCCGATCCGGTGTGCGCGCGGCTCGGCGACGCGCTGCAGGCGGCGGCCGATGGGATCGGTCTGCCGATCACCCGCCGCGGCACCTATCTCGTGATGGAAGGGCCGCAGTTCTCGACCCGCGCGGAGAGCGAGCTGTATCGGAGCTGGGGCTGTTCGGTCATCGGCATGACCAACATGCCGGAGGCCAAGCTCGCGCGGGAGGCGGAGATTTGTTACGCCACCGTCGCGATGGTCACCGACTACGACTGCTGGCACACCGAGCATGACGACGTGACCGTCGATGTCGTGACGCGCGTGCTGGCCGACAATGCCGAGAAGGCGCGCGCGCTGGTACGCGCCGTGGTGCCCGCACTGGCCGCGCGGCGGGAAGTGTGCGGCGCCGGCTGTGACCGCGCGCTCGACACGGCCATCATCACCGCGCGGTCGATGCGCAGCCCGGTGTTGATGTCCAAGCTGGGCGCCGTCGCCGGCCGGGTGCTGTAGCACCGCGGCCGGCGGTGGGCCGCCGTCAGGCGAGGTGGCGGGCGAAGAACTCCAGCGTCCGCTCCTGCGCGAGTTTCGCGTCCGGCGCGCTGTAGCTGCCGCGCTCGTCGCAGCCGAATCCGTGCTGCGCCCCGTCATAGACGTAGATTTCGACCTCCGGCCGCGCGTCGCGGATCGCCTCCACGTCCGTCATCGGAATGGAGGTATCGAGCTCGCCGAAATGCATCTGCACGGGACAGTGCGGCGCCGCCTCGCGCGTTGCGGCGATGCCGCCGCCGTACCAGCAGGACGCGGCGGCGAAGTGCCGGGTCTTGGTGGCACCCCACCACGACACCGTGCCGCCCCAGCAATAGCCGACGATGCCGATGCGCCCGCCGCCCACCAGCGCGGAGAGGCGCGCCGCCGCCGCGTCGATGTCCGACATGGTGCCGCGGTCCTCAACCCGGCCGCGCAGTTCGCGCCCGCGCGCCACGTCCTCGGCCGTGTAGCCGAGCGAGACGCCGCGCTCGACACGGTCGAACAGGGCGGGTGCGACGACCGCGTAGCCGCGCGCGGCGAAGCGGGCGCAGACATTGCGGATGTGGCTGTTGACGCCGAATATCTCCTGCACCACGACAAGGCCGTGACGCGCGCCCGGAGGCGCCAGGACGTGCGCCGCAAGCGTGTGTCCGTCGGGGGCGACTAGCGTTTCGTCGGTCATGGCGCTCTCCTCTGCCGTGGCGGCTGAACGGGCCGGGAGAATGAGGCCATGGGCGAGATCGTCAACCTGCGCCGTGCCCGCAAGGCCGCCGCCCGCGAGGCGGACCGGGCCGAAGCGGCGGAGAACCGCATCCGCCATGGCCGCCCGCGCGCGCAACGCG
>NZ_BANB01000096.1 GCF_000964365.1 Acidisphaera rubrifaciens HS-AP3
CCGGGACGCCCTGGATCATCTGGTGAACCGAGCGCACCACGTCCGCCGAGACCTCGGCGTTGTTTTCGTGTGCGACCTCGTTCCCGGTCAGCCCGACGCTACGGAATATCCACTGCTTGCCCACGTCGTTGCGCATGTTCGCCACGCGCGACAGCAGCGATTCCGAGTCAA
>NZ_BANB01000095.1 GCF_000964365.1 Acidisphaera rubrifaciens HS-AP3
TCGAGACTGCTTGATGGCGTGTCGCGCAGCCGGCGCAACTCGTCCATACTGAACAACTGGTCAATGCCGCGCGCCTTGGCGAACGCACTCAGCATCTGATCCGGGACGCCCTGGATCATCTGGTGAACCGAGCG
>NZ_BANB01000094.1 GCF_000964365.1 Acidisphaera rubrifaciens HS-AP3
GGCGCCGCGGCCGGAGCGCTTTCACCGAACAGGCCGGGACCGTCGGGCACGGGCGGCGGCGGGTCGGGGTCGTCCGCGAACAGGCCGGGCATGCGTGGGTGCTGTCTCTCGCCCCTGGATGTGTCGCCGTGCCCCGGCCGGGCGCGGCGCGGCTGCGTGCGCCATCGGGGCAGCGGGTGGGAGGCCGAACGAACGACCCGAGCGGAAACTCGTTGCGGCTGCTTCCTTCCGGACCTGACCGGGTTGGCGAGGCGCTCGTCCGCCGCCGACCTCCCGCTCCGTCATATCATGCCTGTCGGAGAACGCCACAACCCACGGGCGGGATCGGGCCGGTTGCCCGCCGGGCGGGGTCGTGGCAGGACGAGGCGATGCTGCGGATCATCGCTTCACGCTCGAATGTGTACACCGGCAGCCCGCTCGACCGGGTGAGCGAACGGCGGGACGACGCGGCGTGGGTCGCCGCGCTTATGGCGGCCGAGGATGCGCTATTCGTGCCGCTGTGGCGCAGCCGCAGCCTGGTGACGGGCACCGAGGCAGGAGCGCCGGCGGCCGTGCTGCTGGACCCGGCCGCCGCCGCCGCGATCGCGCCCCGCCCCGACGACGCCGCCCATCCCTGGGCCTTGCTCGGGCTACTGGACGGCCGGCCGGTGTTCACCGTCGACCTCAGCGCGGCGGAGGAACCGGCCGCGCTCGTGCCGGAGATGCTGGGCAGCTTTGCCGAATTGCGCCGCATCGGTCCCGCCCTGCCCGCGGGGCAGGCGGCCATGCTGGCGCATGCCCGCGGTCTGATGCACTGGCGCAGCCGGCACCGTTTCTGCGGCGTGTGCGGGCAGCCGTGCCTGCCGCGCGCCGCGGGCAACGTCATGGTCTGCACCGGCTGCGAGGCACAGCATTTCCCGCGCACCGATCCGGCGGTGATCATGCTGGTGGTGGCCGGCGACCGCGCCCTGCTCGGCCACTCGCACCGGTTTCCGACCCAGACGATGTATTCGACGCTCGCCGGTTTCGTGGAGCCGGGCGAGAGCCTGGAGGAAGCGGTGCGCCGCGAGGTGGCCGAGGAAGCCGGCGTGCGCGTGGGCGACGTCGTCTATCATTCGAGCCAGCCCTGGCCGTTCCCGGCCTCCATCATGCTCGGTTTCTACGGCGAGGCGCTGAGCGAGGAGATCGCCATCGCCGACGAGGAACTGCGCGACGCCCGCTGGTTCAGCCGCGCCGAGATACGCGACCGTCGCGCCCACGGGTTCTCGATCCCGCCGCGCGACAGCATCGCCCGGCATCTGATCGACGACTGGATGGCGGCGGGCTGACCCCCGACCTCTGCACCATCGGCTACGAGGGCAGCACCGTCGATGCGGTGACGGCGGCGCTGCGCGCGGCGGGCGTGGCGCTGCTGCTCGACGTCCGGGCCGTGCCGTCGTCGCGCAAGCCGGGCTTTTCCAAGCATATCCTGGCGGCGTCCCTGCGGGAGGCCGGCATCGGCTACGTGCATCTGCGGCCGCTCGGCACGCCCAAGCCGGGCCGCGACGCGGTGCGGCGCGGCGACGTGGCCGCGATGGAGCGCATCTATGCCGCGCATATGCGGGGCGACGAACCCCGGGCCGCGCTGGCCGAGGCGACGGCCCTGGCCGCCGGCCAGACCTGCTGCCTGCTGTGTTTCGAGCAGGACCACCGCACCTGCCACCGCCGGCTGGTGGCCGACATGGTGAGCGCGCAGACCGGGCAGGCGGTGCACCACCTCCGCGCCGCCGCGCCACCCTGACGCGCGGCGGCGGCTTGGCGATCGCGCAAGCGCGCGGCACCATCGGGGGCATCACCCACGAAGGATCACACCCATGCGTCCACGTCCGCCCGCGGCCCTGATCGCCTCGGCGCTGTTCAGCCTCGTGCCCGTCCTTCTGCTGGGCGCCTGCGCCACGCAGCAGGAGATCGTGACGCAGCGGGAAGATTATCTGGCCGCCGCCGGCTTCATCGTCCGGCCGGCCAACACGCCGGCGCGGCTCGCGATGCTGCAGCGTCTGCCGCCGCACCGTTTCGTGCAACGCGTGCATGGCGACGACGTGAGCTATGTCTATGCCGATCCGCTGGTGTGCGGTTGTCTCTATGTCGGCTCGCAGCAGGCCTATGGCCGCTTCCGCGCGGCCCAGGAGGCGCGGCATCTGGCCGACGAGCAGCAGATGACGGCCGAGACCTATCAGGACGCGGCCTGGAACTGGGGCGCCTGGGGGCCCGGCTTCGGGCCGGGGTTCGGCCCCGGCTTCGGCTGGTAGGACGGGACGATTCCGGCCGGCCGGGGACGTCAGCCGGGCAGCGGCGCGCCGGCGGCGAAGGCGGCGATCAGTCGCCCGATGTCGTCCGGCCGCTGCTGCACGATCCAGTGGTCGTTGTCCGGGAAGCGCCGCACCGTGAGATCCGGCACGACCTCCGGCAGCCGGTCGACGTTGTCCGGGACGAAGTAGATGTCGCGCTCGCCCCAGATCACCAGCGTCGGTACATGGACCGTCGCCTCCGCCGGCGTCCGTCGCTGGCCGCCCATGGCGCGGTAGTAGTTCAGCGCCCGGCGCATGGACCCCGGCCGGCGCCACGCGGCGCGATAGGCATCGGCATCGGCGTCCGTCATCACGCCGCCGGCGAGACCGGGCTTGAGGATCAGGTCCTCGAAACTCGCGTAGCCGGTGGCGGCCAGCCGGTCCTCGAACCCCTCGGCGCGGAAATGCGCGATGTAGGCGCTGGCCTGCCGCTGCGCCTCGTTCGTCTTGTAGAGGTCAGTGAAGATCGCGGGGTGGCCGGAATTGACGATCACCAGCCGCTCCAGCAGCGCCGGGTGGCGGATCGCGACCTCCCAGGCGATGAAGCCGCCCCAGTCATGGCCGACCAGCACCGCCGTCTCGTGGCCCAGCGCGCGGAACAGCGCCACCACGTCGCCCACCAGAAGATCGGCCGTATAGCCCTCGATCGCGTCCGGCCCGGTCGAGAGGTTCACGCCGCGCGTGTCGACGGCGACCGCGCGGTGGGTCGCGCCGATCACCTCCATCGGCCGCCGCCACATGCGCCAGAACTCCGGGAAGCCGTGCAGCATCAGGACCAGCTTGCCGCTGCCCTGTTCGACGTAGTGCAGCCGCACACCGGCCACGTCGGCATAGCCTTTGGTCATCGGCATGGCGGTCTCCGTCATTGCTGCGTGTGGCGGAACGGCGAGGCGCGATAGACGCCGAGGACGCGCACCTCGGTCGAGAAGAAGCGCAGCTCCTCCAGCGCGCGTCGCAGCGGCGGCTGGTCGGGATGGCCGTCCACGTCGCACAGGAACTGCGTCGCGGTGAAGGCGCCGCCGACCATGTAGCTCTCCAGCTTCGTCATGTTGACGCCGTTGGTCGCGAAGCCGCCGAGCGCCTTGTACAGCGCGGCCGGCACGTTGCGCACGTGAAAGACGAATGTCGTCATGACGTCCGCCGCATCCGCCGGCGGCTTCTCGGCCTCGCGCGCCATGACATAGAAGCGCGTGGTGTTGTGGGCCGCGTCCTCCACGTTCGCGCGCAGGATGTCGAGCCCGTAGATCTCGGCGGCGAGGGCGGAGGCGATGGCGGCGTCGGCCGGCCGGCCCCATTGCGCTACGAGCTGCGCGGAGCCGGCGGTATCGGCCTCCACCACCGCCTGCGCATCAAGTTCGCGCAGCAGGCCGCGCACCTGGCCGAGTGCGACGGCGTGGGAGTGGATGCGCCGCACCTGCGCGATCGTGCCGCCGCGCGGGGCGAGCAGGCAGTGCTCGACCCTCTGGAAATGCTCACCCACCACGAACAGGCCGGAATCGGGCAGCAGGTAGTGCACGTCCGGCACCCGGCCGGCGAGGCTGTTTTCGCAGGCGAGCATCGCGAGGTCGGCGCGGCCGTCGCGCACCGCCTCGATCGCCGCCTCGAAGGTGGGACACGGCAGGGTGTGCATCCCCGGATGCGCGTTGCGGCAGGCGAGATCGGAATAGGCGCCGGGTATGCCCTGGAACGCGATCAGCCCGCTCATCGCACCGCTCCCAGAATGTGCCGCGCCCGGTCGAGATCGGCGGGCGTGTCCACGCCGAACGGCCCGACCGGGATGCGCGCGCAGACGATCCGCATGCCGGCTTCCAGCGCCCGCAGCTGCTCCAGCGTCTCGCGCTGTTCCAGCAGGCTGGGCGGCAGGGCGGTGAAGCGCGCGAGGGCGTCGCGGCGCCATGCATAGATGCCGACATGATGCCAGCGCGGCCCGTCGCCGGACGGGATGACGCCGCGCGAGAAATACAATGCGGGGGCGACCGCGGCGCCGGGGGCGAAGGCACAGGCGGCCTTGACCACCGACGGCAGCGCGGCCTCGGCCTCCGTCTCGATCGGCGCGACGAGGGTGCCGATGTCGCAGGCCGGGTCCGCGAGCGGGTCGAGCGCGGCGCGGATCGCCGCGGGCTCGACGGTCGGGAAGTCGCCCTGCAGGTTCACCACCACGTCGTGTTCGCCCCCCGGATCGAGTGCCGCGAGCGCCGCCTGCACCCGGTCGGAGCCGGACGGCAGCGCCGGGTCGGTCAGCACGGCGATGCCGCCGGCGGCGCGCACCGCCTCGGCCACCGCCGGCTCGGCGCAGGCGACGGCGACCGGACCGATGCCGGCGGCCC
>NZ_BANB01000093.1 GCF_000964365.1 Acidisphaera rubrifaciens HS-AP3
GCAGCGCCGGACCGACCGGCGGCAGCGCCGCGCCCGCCAGCACCGCCCGCGCGACCGGTTTCAGCGCCCCGGCGTGATGCAGGAAATACCCGGCCGGATGGCCCGACGCCGGCACCCGCAGCGCGACCAGCCGGTCCAGGGGGATCAGCCGGGCGAGGTGCTCGTAATGCAGCCGGTCGCGGTCCAGCGGATCGAAGGCGACGACGTAGCGGCATCCCGGCCGGATCATCGCGGCGTCGATCGCGCGCATCGCGCCGATCGCCGCGGCCTCGTCCGCCCAGCGCGTGTCCCAGGGCTGCGTGATGTCCACCTGCGGCGAGATCGCGAACACGTCGTCCAGCGACAGGCGGCGGGAGAAGGCGATCGCCGCGTGCGCGCCCATGCTGCTGCCATAGCCCGCGCGCCGGGCGGGGGGCACCGGCAGGGCGGCGAGGAACGCCTCGGCCGCCGTCAGCGCCGCGTCCGGCAGGTCCTGATACCAGCGATCGACGTTCGACTTGAACGCCAGCAGGGCAAAGCCGTTATCGACCGCGAACTTGCCGGCGAAGCCCAGCCCGGCCAAGGAGCGGTGGGTCCGCTCGGTGAAGGTGACGACCAGCGGGGCGGCGGGCTGCGGAGCGGGCACATAGTCAATCTGATAGGCGGGCGATGCGAACACCGGAACGAAGCCCATCCCGTGCCTCGGCTCCAGCCCCTGTGCGCGCGCGGGCGCGACCGCGGTGAGCGTGGTCATGCGCCCGATCCCGCGCCGCGCGCTGCTGGCGGGCGCGCTGCCGGCCTGTCTGTGGGCGGCCGCCGTGTCGGCTGAGCCGGCGTGCCCCGATCCCATGCGGCCGGAGCCAAGGGAGTATCCGGCCGAGGCGCTGGCGGCGCTGCGTGAGACGGATGGGCGGACGAATCTGCTGGCCGGCGATTCGATCGCCGCGTGGTGGCCGCAGGCCAGTATCGCGCACTGGATGGGCGGCCCGGTACAGAACCTGGGCTTTCCCGGGGACACGCCGCGCAACGTGCTGTGGCGGCTCGGGCAGGTGCCGGGCGGGCGCCCGTGGCGGCGGATCGTGCTGATTGCCGGCGTGAACGCGGCCTGGAACGACCCTTCATGTCACGACGTCGCCGCGGGGGTGGAGGCTGACGTGCGCGCGCTGCGCGGTCTCGCGCCACAGGCGCGCATCGTGGTGGTGGCGGTGATGCCGCACCAGCCGGGACTGGCATCGTCGCTGCCGGTGATCGCGCCGATCAACGCGCGTCTGGCCGGCGATGCCGACCGCGTGGGCTTTCGATTCGTCGATCCCGGCCCGGACCTGCTGGCTGCCTGCCGGGACCGGCCCGCCTGTCCGCTGCTGCGCGACTGGCTGCATCCGACCGAGGCGGGCTATGCCGTGATCGGCGCCCGGATCGCCGCAGCCTTTGCGGCGCCGTGGCCCTAGGCGTCCGGAGCCCGGCCAACCGGCGCACACGGGCAGGGCGATCACGCGCGATATCCAAAAGGGCGGCACGGTGGCATCCCGAAAGCCCCGGTGGGGCGCTTTGAATGGGCGACAAGAGATAGAAAACCGTTAACAGTTCGTCAATTCGACTATTTGCGCCGATAAATCGGGCCTGTCCAGGCACATGAGGACAGCGTCGCGGGCGATTACGTCAAAATATCATTAAACTGTGCGGCCGGCGCCGCGCCTTCCGCCGTGCTCCGACGCACGGCCGGTTGCCCCAGTAGGCGCCTAGCTTTCTTCACGGATCGTGAAGACCGCCGCCGCCTTCAGCCCCGCCGCTCGCCCAGCACCCGTTCCACCGCCGCGGCCGCCGCCGCGCGGTTCTCGACGCCGAGCTTGGCGAAGACCGTCTCCAGGTGCTTGTTCACGGTGCGCGGCGACAGGCCGAGGATGTCGGCGATGTCGCGGTTGGCCTTGCCCTGGCCAAGCCAGCGCAGCACCTCCGCCTCGCGCAGGGTCAGCCCGAACTTCTCCTTCAGCACCGTGTCGTCGCTCGACGGGTCCGCGCTGACGATGCGCAGCAGGATCTCGTCGGCCTCCGCCTGACCCACGAACATCAGGTCGGCGAGCCAGGGCGGCGGCAGGCGGAAGGTGCGCGGGCCGCTCGCCGGCGCCTGGTCCAGGCAGCGACGCGCCCAGGCGCGGGCCTCCTCCGGCAGGGTCTGCGACGGCTCGCCCCCCTGCGCCAGCAGCCGCTCCGCCTGCGGCGTCGCCCAGCGC
>NZ_BANB01000092.1 GCF_000964365.1 Acidisphaera rubrifaciens HS-AP3
GGTTGCGCAACGGCCGGTCGCGTCGGTAACGTCACAGCCTCGCCGCTTCCGGATCACGCATGCCGGGCAGGATCATGATGCCGCCCGGCCGGACGGCGCAAGGCAAGCGACTTCATGCGTGCGCAAGCACCGCCACGGCTTCCGCCAGGAGATGAGCCCAAGATGATCGTCGATGTCCGCATCTACACCTGCAAGCCCGCGCGGGCGCAGCAATTCGTTGCCCTCTACAAGGAACATGCTTGGCCGCTGCAGCAGAAATACCTCGGCCGCTGCCTCGGCTGGTACGTGACCGTCGAGGGCGAGCTGAACACCGTCGTGCATCTGTGGGCGTATGACGACCAGGGCGACCGCGCCCGCCGGCGCGAGGCGATGGCCGCCGATCCCGGCTGGGCCGCGTTCCAGAAGAAGGTGGCCGACGCGGACTGCGTCATCTCGATGCAGAACCGCATCGTGCGCCCGACCGATTTCTCCCCGCCGCCGACCGCCTGAACACCGGTCGCCTGAACGAAACCGGGCGGCGCGGGCGGCTCCCGCCTACGCCGCCCGCCACGTCTCCACGCCGCGCTCGACGAAGTGGCAGGCCATGACCTGACCGTCGGTGCGGGCGAGCGCGCGCACCACGTCGGGGCGGCGCGGCGGATCGACCATGAACATGATGAAGCCGCCGCCCCCCGCGCCCGACACCTTGCCGGCCCGCGCGCCCGCGCCGATCGCCAGCGCGAAGGCCTGCTCGATGCGCGGATTGCTGATGCAGTCGGCGGTGCGCTGCTTGGCGTCCCAGCCCTTCGCCAGCAGCGCGGCGATCGCCGCGAAATCGCCGGCGATCAGCGCGTCGCGCATGTCCGCCGCGTCCGCCTTCATCGCGTGCATCGCGTCGATCGCCGCGTTGTCGCGGGCGGCGACGTTGCGCGTCTGCTGGTCGATGATCGCGGCGGAGGCGCGCGACGCGCCGGTGTAGAACAGCACCAGCGACGCCTCCAGCTCCGACACGATCCAGCCGCACGGGCGCAGCCGGTTGACCACGACGCGGTCGTCGGTGCGGAACTCCATGAAGTTGAAGCCGCCGAACGCCGCCGCGTACTGATCCTGCCGACCGCCCGACAGGCCAAGCTCCTGCCGCTCGATCTCCCACGCCAGACGCGCCAGCGCGTGCCCGTCGAGCCCGAGCGCCAGCCACTCCGCATAGGCGGCGAGGATGGCGACCACGAGCGTCGACGACGAACCGAGGCCGGAGCCCGGTGGCGCGTCGCAATGCGTGGTCAGCCGCAGACTGAGCGGCGCGCCGTCGCGGAACTGCCGCACCACGCGGTTGTGCACCGCCTGATGCAGCGCGAGCCGCCCCTCGGCCGGCAGCGGCGGCGCCGCCGGATAGGTCTCGCATGTCTGAAGGTCGCGGGCGTCGAACACCACCCGCCCGTCCTCCGTCGCCTCGATATGCGCATAGGCATGCAGGTCGACGGTCGCGTTCAGCACCTGGCCGCCGAACGTGTCGCAGAACGGCGAGAGGTCGGTCCCGCCCCCTCCCAGCCCCAGCCGCAGCGGCGCGCGCGCCCGTATTCTCACCCCTGCCCCCTTTGGTTAACCAAAGGTTGCAGCGACTCGCGATGAATAACAACTCTTAGTTGGGTTACGCTTTCGGGGCGCTACCCGGTCGTGGCGCCCGTGCAGATGAAGGACGGGTTCTCCCACCCCGGCTTGCCGTAGCCGAGCGGCGCGCCGTCGAGCGTGCGGACATGCCCGCCCGCCGCTTCCAGAACCGCCTGCGGCGCGCCGGTGTCCCACTCCATCGTGCGGCCGAAGCGCGGATAGATGTCCGCGGCCCCCTCCGCCAGCCGGCAGAACTTCAGGCTGGAGCCAATATTCGTCACCGACGCGACCTGCCGCTCGCCCAGATAGGCGATCAGGCGCGGATCGTTGGCCGACCGGCGGCTGGCCATGACCGCGAGCCCGTCCGCCGGCACCGGGCGCGCCTGGATGCGCTGCTCGCCGGCCGCCGTCCGCTTGAACGCGCCCCGCCCGACGATGCCGCCGAACAACTCGCCGAGCGCCGGGGCCGCGACGATGCCGAGCACCGGGCGGCCGTCGCGCACCAGGCCGATATTGACCGTGAACTCGTCGCGCAGGGCGGCGAACTCGCGCGTGCCGTCGAGCGGATCGACCAGCCAATAGGTGTGCGTCGGCAGCGGCACCTCGCCGCCCGCGCACGCCTCCTCGGCGACGATCAGGATGTCGGGGACCGCCTCGCGCAGGCCGGCGGCGATGATCGCCTCCGCCGCATGATCGGCCGCGGTGACGACGGAGGCGTCGTCCTTCTGGCGCACGTCCATGCCGTCCACGCCGCGGGCGCGGATGGCCATGATCGCCGCCCCTGCGCGCCGGGCGAGATCGGCGGAGAGCGAAAGCAGGGCTGCGTCGTCCATGGACGCAGGATGATACGCCGCACCGTAGCGCGCAACTTCCCGCCTTCCGGTCATGCCGCCGTCCGGATAGGATCGGCCGTCGCAAATGAACCAGCGCCCGCGGGCCGGCCCGATCCGGTGGCCACGCCACGGGCCGAACAGCGGGCGGGGTACCAACGTGCGTTACAGAGTGTTTGCCGGCGTCGCCCTGGCGTCGTGCCTTGCCGCGTCCGTGTCGGCGCATGCCGACCTGCTGCCCGGCACCTACCAGCTCACCAGCACGGTGACGATCCAGGGCATGTCCCAGCCGCAGACCCAGACGCATGACGAGTGCATCAAGGGCGCGGACGCCAAGGACCCGGCCGGCCACATGCTGCGGCAGATGAGCGCCAACGGCCAGTGCACCGTCGGGCATCACAGCATCGACGGCGGCCATCTCGTCGCGGACTTCACCTGCAGCATGCAGGGCCACCAGACGAGCGGCCATCTCGACGTCATGTTCACCGACAAGACGATCGACGGCAGCATCGCGATGGAAGTGGCGGCCGCCGGCCAGCAGGCGCAGCACGTCACGACGGTGATCAAGGCCATGCGCAAGGGCGATTGCAGCTAGCGGCGCCGGCGGACGGGACGGGCGAACCCGGGGGGGGGACGGACGGATGAGCGAGACGGTCAAGTATCTGCTGGACGAGACCCGCATCCCGCGGGACTGGTACAACATCGTCGCCGACCTGCCGCGCGGGCCGGAGCCGGTGCTGCATCCCGGCACGCTCCAGCCGATCGGCCCCTCCGACCTCGAACCGCTGTTTCCGATGGCGTTGATCGCGCAGGAAGTGGCGACCGAGCGGCATATCGAAATCCCCGGCCCGGTCCGCGACGTCTATCGCCAGTGGCGGCCGACGCCGCTGTTCCGCGCCCGCCGGCTCGAACGCGCGCTCGATACCCCCGCGCACATCTACTACAAGTACGAGGGCGTCAGCCCGGCCGGCAGCCACAAGCCGAATACCGCCGTGGCGCAGGCTTTCTACAACGCCGAGGCCGGGGTGAAGCGGCTGACGACGGAGACCGGCGCCGGCCAGTGGGGCTCCTCCCTCGCCTATGCGGGCGCGCTGTTCGGCCTCGACGTGCAGGTCTTCATGGTCCGCGTCAGCTTCGACCAGAAGCCCTATCGCCGCGCGCTGATGGAGGCGTGGGGCGCCGAATGCATCCCGAGCCCGAGCCCGCGCACCAACAGCGGCAGGCAGATCCTCGCGACCCATCCCGACAGCAGCGGCAGCCTCGGCATCGCCATCAGCGAGGCGGTGGAGGTCGCGGCGCAGAACGACGACACCAAATACGCCCTCGGCAGCGTGCTCAACCACGTCCTCCTGCACCAGACGATCATCGGGCAGGAAGCGATGGAACAGATGGCGATGGCGGGCGAGGCGCCGGACATCATCGTCGGCTGCACCGGCGGCGGCAGCAACTTCGCCGGCATCGCCTTCCCCTTCATCGGCGCGGCGCTGCGCGCCGGCTCGTCGATCAAGGTCGTCGCCTGCGAGCCCGCCGCCTGCCCGAGCCTGACGCGCGGCACCTATGCCTATGATTTCGGCGACACCGGGCATCTGACGCCGCTGGTCAAGATGCACACGCTCGGCTCCGCCTTCGTCCCGCCGGGCTTCCATGCCGGCGGCCTGCGCTATCACGGCATGGCGCCGCTGGTCAGCCTCGTCGCCGATCTGGGCCTGCTGGAGGCGCGCGCCTACACGCAGAACGCCTGCTTCGCCGCCGGGCTGCAATTCGCCCGGACCGAGGGCATCCTGCCGGCGCCGGAAGCCAACCACGCAGTTCGCGGCGCCATCGACGAGGCGCTGCGCTGCAAGGAGGAAGGCGTCGGCCGCACCATCCTGTTCAACCTGTGCGGCCACGGCCATTTCGACATGCAGGCCTATATCGACTACGGCGCCGGCCGGCTGGAGGATCGCGAATACGACCCCGCTTTGCTGCAGGCGGCGCTGGAGGCACTCCCGGCGGTCGCCTGACCGCCCGCGCGACGGCGACCGGTCCGACCGCGGAACCCTGAGGACGTGACACCCACGGCGGGCCTTCCCGCGGCGCTCGGCCCCTGGAACGCGTATTTCGAGCTGCTGGGGGCTGCGGCCGCGACCCTGATCGGCCTGCTGTTCGTCGCGGCGTCGGTCGGCACCGGGTTCTTCACGCACGAGCGCGCCTACGCCGTCCGCACCTTCCTCTCGCCGAGCGTGGTGAACCTCGCCACCGTGCTGGCGGCCTGCCTCATCGCGATCGCGCCCTTTCCCGACGGCCGCGGCTGCGGCGTGCTGATCCTCGCAGATGGGCTGTTCGGCTGCCTCTACGGGGCGGGCGTCTGGCGCGCCTTCGTCCGCAACGACCGGCACCACCACGTCCCGCTCGACGACCGCATCTGGTACCTGGTGGTACCCGCGCCCGCCCATGCCGGCATCCTCGCCGCCGGTGCCCTGCTCGTCGCGCGCGCCGACGGCGGCTGCGCGCTGCTCGCGCTCTCGGCGGCGGCGCTGCTGATGATCAGCATCCGCAACGCCTGGGACATGACCACCTGGATGATCCTCAGCCGCGAGCGGTAGCGCGCCCCTTCAGCCCGGCCGGCCGTTGCCACGTTTCTTGCGCGCCTCGAACCGATAGGGGCTGGCCCCGGTCGCGTTCGGATCGAGCACCAGCCGGTGTTCGAGCGGCGGGAAGGCGCGGCTGCGGCAGTCCGGCCGGTCGCACAGGCGGCAGGACAGGCCGATGCCGACCCGCGCCCGGTCGAGATCGAGCCCGTCCGAATAGATGACCTCCGCCGCATGGGCGAGGCGGCAGCCCATGGCGACCACCTGCACCGGGGCCGGATCGCCCCAGCGCGCCGCCGGGCCGTGGATCGTGCGCGCGAAGGTGAGGAACGTGTCGCCCTCCGGCAGCTCGGCCACCTGCACCCGCACCTCGCCCGGCGTCGCGAACGCCGTGTTGACCACCCAGCGCGGGCAGGAGCCGCCATAGCGGGCGAAGGGAAATCCGGCGACGGAGAACCGCTTCGACACGTTGCCCGCCGGATCGGTGCGCACGAAGAAGAACGGCACGCCGCGCGCGCCCTCGCGCTGCAGGGTCGTCAGCCGGTGGCACGCCTGCTCGAACGACACGCCGAAGCGGGCGGACAGGGCCTCCATGTCGTGACGCAGCTCCCGCGCCGCCCCGAGGAACGGGTCATAGGGCATGATCAGCGCCCCCGCGACGTAGTTCAGCAGGCCCACCCGGATCATCGCCGCCGCCTCGGCGCTCGATGGATCGGCCGGCGCCAGCACCGCCTCCACCGCCTCGCGCGCCTCCAGCAGGGCCAGCTGGAACGCCATGTGAAAGCCCCGGCTCTCGCGCGGCAGATCCTGCGACAGGGTCAGCAGCCGCGCCTGCGGGTCATAGCGGCGCAGCGCGCCCTCCAGCGGCACCACCATGACCGTAAGCCCGTGATGGCGGCGCAGCCGTTCGGCCAGCGCGTGGTTCATCTCGTGCGGGCCGGCCGCCAGCTGCGCGTGGATGGCGGCGGCGGCGTCCTCCAGCGACGGGAAATGGTTGGCGTTGTCGTTGAAGAAGTCCCGCGTCTCCTCGTTCGGCAGCAGGATGCGCCGCCCGGACGGCAGAGCGAGGCCGCCCGAATCCTCCCGCGCCACCCGCCAGGCGCGATACAGCGCCAGGATCGCCCGCGCCGCGTTGGGGGCGGAGCCGGCGACGGCGGCGGCTTCCTCGTCCGGCACCTCCTCGGCCAGGAGGGGATCGGCGAAGACTTCCTTCAGCCCGACCTCCAGCTCCCGCTCCTCCGAGCCGGACAGGGCGGCGAGATCGACGCGCAGCGTCTCCGCCAGCTTGATCAGCAGGCTGGCGGTCACCGCCCGCTGCTCATGCTCTATGAGGTTGAGATAGCTCGCGGAAATGCCCAGCCGCACGGCAAGCGCCTGCTGGGTGAGGCCGCGTTCGAGCCGTAGGCGGCGAACGGTACGGCCGATCAGTGCACGGGAGGCCATTCACACGATTTACAATTTTACATCCCGGTTCGTGAAGACCCGCACCGCATTGCGGCATGGCCGCGTCATGGGGACTAAACTTCCGACCCCGCTTGTGAATTATTCACCCACACGACGTTACCGTGCCCCGTCCGGCACGGCGTGACCAGGAGACGACTTTCATGCGACCGACCTCGAACCCGGCCTACCTTCCCGACGGCCTGGCCCATGCGGGGGGCGACCCGGAGCGTTTCGCCGGCATCCAGCGCGACTATTCGCCCGAGGATGTGCAGCGTCTGTCCGGCTCGTTCCGCGTGCGCCACACGCTGGCGGAAATGGGCGCGGCGCGCCTGTGGCACCTGCTGAAGACCGAGCCCTTCGTCAACACGCTCGGCGCGCTGACCGGCAACCAGGCCGTGCAGCAGGTCAAGGCCGGTCTGAAGGCGATCTATCTTTCCGGCTGGCAGGTCGCGGGCGACGCCAACACCGCCGGCCAGATGTATCCGGACCAGAGCCTGTATCCGGTCGACAGCGTCCCAAACGTCGTCCGCCGCATCAACAACGCGCTGCGCCGCTGCGACCAGATCGCGACGCAGGAAGGCGGCCGCGACGGCACCTACTGGATGGCGCCGATCGTCGCCGACGCGGAAGCCGGCTTCGGCGGCCCGCTGAACGCCTATGAGCTGATGCGCGCCATGATCGAGGCCGGCGCCGCCGGCGTTCACTTCGAGGATCAGCTCGCGTCCGAGAAGAAGTGCGGCCATCTGGGCGGCAAGGTCCTGGTGCCGATCAGCCAGCACATCCGCACCCTGAACGCCGCCCGCCTCGCGGCCGATGTCGAGGGCGTGCCGACCGTGCTGCTGTGCCGCACCGACAGCCACTCGGCGCAGCTGCTGACGACCAACGTCGACGAGCGCGACCATCCGTTCATCAGCGACGACCGCACGCCGGAAGGCTTCTTCCGCATCAAGAAGGGCCTGGGCGTCGAATACGCGATCGCCCGCAGCCTCGCCTATGCCCCGTATGCCGACCTGCTGTGGTGGGAGACGAGCGAGCCGAACCTCAAGGAGGCCGAGCAGTTCGCCAACGCCATCCACAAGCAGTTCCCGGGCAAGATGCTCGCCTATAACTGCTCGCCGAGCTTCAACTGGGCGAAGAAGCTGCCCGCCGACAAGATCGCCAGCTTCCAGCGCGCGATCGGCTCGATGGGCTACCGCTTCCAGTTCGTGACGCTGGCCGGCTTCCACAGCCTGAACCACTCCATGTTCACGCTGGCCCGCGGCTACAAGGAGCGCGGCATGGCCGCCTACTCCGAGCTGCAGCAGGCGGAGTTCGCGTCCGAGGCCGACGGCTACACGGCGACGCGCCACCAGCGCGAGGTCGGTGTCGGCTACTTCGACGCGGTGGCGACGGCGATCTCGGGCGGCACGTCCAGCACGACGGCGATGGCCGGCAGCACCGAGACCGAGCAGTTCCACGACGGTCACGAGGCGAGCGAGCCCGATCCGCATCACGACTTCGACGACGGTCTGGTGCACAGCCACGAATGGGCGTCGGGCGGCAAGTAAGCCCCCGCCCGAAGGCGCCCGCCGC
>NZ_BANB01000091.1 GCF_000964365.1 Acidisphaera rubrifaciens HS-AP3
AGCAGCCGCTCCGCCTGCGGCGTCGCCCAGCGCACCGCCCCGTCGCGGCCGATCGCCAGCAGGAACCGCCCCGCCACGTCGAGCGCCGCGCGCGCCCGGGCGGCGAGGCGGGCATTGGCGAGATGGACCCGTATGCGCGCCAGCATCTCCGGCGGCGCCACCGGCTTCGTCACGTAGTCGACGCCGCCGGCCTCCAGCGCCCGCAGCACGTGTTCCGTCTCCGACAGGCCGGTCATGAACACGACCGGCACCTCCGCCAGCGCCTGCATGCGCTTGAGCCGCCGGCAGGTCTCGAATCCGTCGAGCCCCGGCATGATCGCGTCCATCAGCACGATGTCCGGCGTGACCTTGGCCGCGATGTCGAGGGCGGATGCGCCCGACTGCGCCACCAGAACGGTATACCCCTCCGCCTCCAGCGCGTCGTTGAGCAGGCCGAGCGTGCCGGGACTGTCGTCGACCACCAGCGCGATGTCGCGGCGCTGCGCGGCGTTCATCGCGTCTCCGCCGTGTCGAGGGCCGCGAGGAAATCGTCGATGCGGAACTCCGCCACGCAGGCGCGCAGCTGCGCGAGATAGGGGCGGGCCGCCGGCAGCTCGCCGTCCAGCTCGTCGAGTCGCGTGCGGATGCCCCGCATGTAGCCGATCGCGCCCAGCCGGCGCAGCTCCTCGACATGGCGCCGTTCCAGCGCGCGCCGGGCCGCCGCGGTGTCCGGCGCGTCCTCCGGTGCGTCGTCCTCGGCGATCCAGACGAGGCGCAGCAGGGTGCCGATCTTGTCGAGCAGCACCGGAATCTGGAACGGCTTGGCCAGCACGTCGTTATGGGCCGCGCCGGGCCGCGGCGCGCGCAGCTCGCCGGCATTGGCCGAGACGATGATGATCGGCGCGTCCGTGTGCCCCGCCGCGCGCAGCGCCCGCGCCACAGCCCAGCCGTCCATGCCCGGCATCGACACGTCTATCAGGAACAGGTCCGGCCGGAACTGTCCGGCGAGATCGAGACATTCGGCGCCGTCGCGCGCCTCCAGCAGGATGAAGCCGAGCGGCGGCAGGATGTCGCGCATCAGCGCGCGATGCGTGTCGTTGTCGTCCGCCGCGACGACGGTCAGGCGCCGGCCCACGTAGCCGCGCCACGACGGGGCGCGCGGCGGCGGGCGGGTCGGGCGCACCACTTCCGACAGCATCAGCTTCACCTGGAACCGGCTGCCGCGCCCCGGCTCGCTGGTCACCAGGATCTGCCCGCCCATGATCTCGGTCAGCAGCTTGGTGATCGTCAGGCCGAGGCCCACGCCCGGGATGGCGGGCGCGCCGCGCGCCTCGATCCGCTGGAACGGTTCGAACACGCGTTGCAGATCGGCCGCCGCGATGCCCACCCCGGTGTCGGTGATGGCGAAGGTCGCGAGCTCGCCGCGCCACGCGACGGCGAACGTGACCTGTCCCTCACGCGTGAACTTGATCGCGTTGGACAGCAGGTTGATCAGGATCTGGCGCAGCCGGCGTTCGTCCGTATAGACGACTTCCGGCAGGTGCGCCGGCCGCTCGAACACGAAGCGCACCCCCCGGCCCTCGGCCTGCAGGCGGAACATGTTGACGAGCTGATCGAGCAGCTCCGGCAGCCGCACCTCGTCGCGATACAGGTCGATGCGCCCCGCCTCGATCTTCGAGACGTCGAGCAGCCCCTCCACCAGCGCCGCCAGATGCTCGGCGCTGCGGCGGATGACGCGCAGCCCGTCGCGCCGGCGCTCCGGCACCGCCGGATCGCTCTCGATCAGCTGCGCATAGCCGAGCACGGCGTTCAGCGGCGTGCGCAGCTCGTGGCTCACGCCGACGACGAAGCGGCTTTTCGCGATGTTGGCCGCCTCCGCCGCTTCCTTGGCACGCTGGAGGGCGGCGTCGGTGCGGCGGTGCGCGCGTATCTCGGCCATCAGCAGCGCGGTCTGCCGCCGCGTCTCCTCCTGCGCCACGCGGCGGCTCTCCAGCGCCAGCACCAGCAGCCACGCGGCGACCCCCGCGATCAGCCCGAGGACGATCAGCGCCTTGACGAAGGCGACGCCGATCACCGGCGCCGCCTGCGGCACCGCCCTGGCCGTGGGCCCGTAGATCGCGAGCAGCAGGATGGTGATCGTCACCAGGAACAGCGCGTAGGTCAGCGCGAACCGCCCGAGCGTGGTGGCCAGCAGACGCCGCGCCGCCGCCGGCAGCAGGGCGGCGAAGGGCGCCACGATCTGGTTGGCCCCCCGCGTGCGCGGCGGCTTGCAGCTGTCGTGGCAGCGGGCGTCCAGCGAGCAGCACAGCGAACAGATTGGCCCGGCATAGGCGGGGCAATAGGCGGTGTCCTCCGGCTCGAACGGATGTTCACAGATCACGCAGGTCAGCGTGCTTTGCTGCGTCCAGTGCGCCCGCGGCTTGCGCGCGAGGTAGTAGCGCCCGCGTGTCGCCGCGGCGATCGCGGGTGCCACGGTGAAGGCGAGCAGGAAGCCCAGGAACGGTGCGAAGGCGTGCAGCCGCGGCCCCACCATGTCCAGGGACAGCAGGATCGACAGCGCGCAGCCGGCCGCCATCGCGCCGACGCCCACCGGGTTGAAGTCATAGAGATGCGCGCGCTTGAACTCGATGTGACGCGGGCTGAGGCCGAGCGGCTTGTTGACCACCAGGTCGGCCACCAGGGCGCCGACCCAAGCCGCCGCGATGTCCGAATAGATCGCCAGCGTGTGCTCGATCGCCTCGTACACGCCGACATTCATCAGCAGCAGGGCGATCGCGATGTTGAACACCAGCCAGACGACCCGTCCCGGATGGCTGTGCGTCAGGCGGGAGAAGAAGTTCGACCAGGCGATCGACCCCGCATAGGCGTTGGTGACGTTGATCTTCAGCTGCGACAGCACGATGAAACAGGCGGCGACGCCATAGGCGAGGGGGGCGGACGGCAGCAGATAGGTATAGGCGACGCGATACATCTGCGTCGGCTGCACCGCGTCCGGCGCCGGCAGCCCGGTCCGCAGCACGAGACAGGCGAGGAAGGAGCCGGCGAGCATCTTCAGCGCGCCGGGGATGATCCAGCCGGCGCCGCCGCCGAGCACCGCGCACCACCAGCCCGCCCCCCGCCGCCCGTCGGGGGGCACCGGGATGAAGCGCAGGAAATCCACCTGCTCGCCGATCTGCGCGATCAGCGAGAACACCACCGACGCGGCGAGCCCAAAGGCGGTGAGCTGGAACGTGCCGTGCGTGCCGGACAGCCCGGCATAGCCCGTCCAGTTCGCCCATGTCCCCTCGCCATGCAGGCCGATGGCGACGAAGGGGATCACGTGCAGCGCGATCCACAACGGCTGCGTCCAAAGCTGGAAGCGGCTGATGAAGGTGATCCCGTGCGTGACCAGCGGCACCACCGCGACGGCGCACAGCAGATAGCCCACCGGCGGCGGGATCCCGAACGTCAGCGACAGGGCGGAGGCGAGGATCACCGCCTCGATCGCGAAGAAGATGAAGGTGAAGCCGGCGTAGATCAGCGAGGTGAAGGTCGAGCCGAGATAGCCGAACCCCGCGCCACGCGTCAGCAGGTCGATATCGACGCCGTAGCGCGCGGCATAGTAGCTGATCGGTGCGCCTACCAGGAAGATCAGCACGCTGACCGCGACGATCGCCGCCAGCGCGTTGGTGAAGCCGTAGCCGACCGTGATGGTGCCGCCGATCGCCTCCAGCGCGAGGAAGCTGACGGCGCCGAGCGCGGTGTTGGCGACGCGCCAGGCAGACCACCGCCGCGCGCTCTTCGCCGTGAAGCGGAGCGCGTAATCCTCCAGCGTCTGGTTCGCTACCCAGCGGTTGTAGTCGCGCCGCACCCGCGCGATGCGCAGCGGCGGACGCAAGGGGGCGGACATGGTGGCGGCGCGTCCCTCCGGCAGCTTCAGCGGCTCGCCCTCCCCGGATCGGCGCCGTTATTGCTCGGCGCCCGGCGGAACAATCCGGACCGCGGCCACCGGCGTCAAGCGGCGCCCGCCGGGCCTGCCTACGTCATTTGACGTATTCCGCGCCGGCCAGCGCGACCGCGAGACTGTTCCCCACGGAATTAACAGCGGGGTGGCTCATGACCGATCAACCGGACGGCTCGCGCCGGATGCTGACGCAGCGGCGCAACGTGCTGAAGGGCCTGGCCGCGGCGCCCGCCGGGATGCTGGTCCCAGCGATCGCCCGCGCCGCCGCCCCCGCCACGTCGGCGGTGAACACCACCGGCCTCGCGGTCACCGACGACACGGTGACGGTCGGCATCCTGCATTCGATCACCGGCACGATGGCGATCAGCGAGACCGGTTCGGTCGAGGCGGAGAAGCTGGCGATCTCCCAGATCAACGCGCAGGGCGGCGTGCTGGGCCGCAAGATCAAGTTCATCCAGGAGGACGGGGCGTCCGACTGGCCGACCTTCGCGGAGAAGGCGAAGAAGCTGCTGGTCGGCGACAAATGCGCCGCCGTGTTCGGCTGCTGGACGTCCGCCAGCCGCAAGGCGGTGCTGCCGGTGTTCGAGCAGTATAACGGCATGCTCTACTACCCGACGTTCTACGAAGGGCTGGAGGAGAGCAAGAACGTCATCTACACCGGACAGGAAGCGACGCAGCAGATCCTCGCCGGCCTTGACTGGGTGTCGAAGGAAAAGGGGGCCAAGACCTACTACCTCCTCGGCTCCGACTACATCTGGCCGCGCACGTCCAACAAGATCGCCCGCAAGCACATCGAGAACCACCTCAAGGACAGCCGCGTGGTGGGCGAGGAATACTATCCCCTCGGCCACACGCAGTTCAACACGGTCATCAACAAGATCCGCCTGAAGAAGCCGGACGTCATCTACGCGATCGTCGTCGGCGGTTCCAACGTCGCCTTCTACAAGCAGCTGAAGGCGGCCGGCATCGACCTGCACAAGCAGACGCTGATGACGATTTCCGTCACCGAGGACGAGATCCTCGGCATCGGCGGCGAGAACATCGCCGGCGCCTATGCCTGCATGAAGTATTTCCAGTCGCTCAAGAACCCGAACAACGAGAAGTTTGTACCTGCCTTCAAGGCGATGTGGGGCGCGCAGAGCGTCATCGGGGACGTGACGCAGGCAGCCTATCTCGGCCCGTGGCTGTGGAAGCTGACCGCCGAAAAGGCAGGGAGCTTCGACATCGACAAGATCGCGGCGGCAAGTCCGGGCATCGAGTTCAAGGGGGCGCCGGAGGGCTATGTCCGTATCCACCAGAACCATCATCTGTGGAGCAAGACCCGTGTCGGCCGTGCCCGCACCGACGGGCAGTACGACGTCGTCTACGAGACGCCGGGCCTGATGGAGCCCAATCCGTTCCCGAAGGGCTACCAGTAACACGGAAGGGCCAGGGCCATGGGCGGCTATTCGCTGACAGACCTCGTTTCGATCATGGCGATGCAGGGCTTCGCCGGATTGATCCTGTTCTCGGTGTTCGTGCTCATGGCCCTTGGTCTGGCCATCATCTTCGGCCAGATGGGCGTCATCAACATGGCGCACGGGGAGTTCCTGATCCTCGGCGCCTACATGACCTATATCTGCTCGCACGTCGTGCAGACCTATGCGCCGGCGCTGTTTCCGGTCTACTTCTTCGCCGCCGTCCTGCTCGCGTTCGGCGCCAGCTTCCTGCTCGGCATCGTCGTCGAATGGTTGCTGATACGGCATCTGTACAAGCGTCCGCTCGATACGCTGCTCGCGACCTGGGGCCTGTCGCTGATCCTGCAGCAGATCTACCGCTCGATCTTCGGCGCGCGCGAGGTGGGCGTGGAGCTGCCGCCCTGGATGATGGGGGCGCTGCAGGCGACCGATACCATCCAGATTCCGATCAACGGCCTGATCGTGATGGGACTGACGGTCATCATCACGATCGGCGTCTATCTGCTGATCTATCGCAGCCGCTGGGGCAAGCAGATCCGCGCCGTGACGGGCAACCGCGTGATGGCGGGCGCCGTCGGCATCGATACCGACAGGATCGACCGCTACACCTTCGGCATCGGCTGCGGCATCGCGGGCGTCGCCGGGGCGGCCTTCACCATGATCGGCTCGACCAGCCCGACGGCCGGGCAGCTCTACATCGTCGATACGTTCCTCGTGGTCGTGTTCGGCGGCGCGGCCAGCCTGCTCGGTACCATCGCCTCGGCCTTCACCATCAGCCAGGCGCGCTCCACGCTGGAGTTCTTCCTCTCCGGCTCGATGGCGCAGGTGCTGGTGCTGCTCACCGTCGTCGGCATCCTGATGCTCCGTCCGCAGGGTCTGTTCACCTTGAAGGTGCGCCGCTGATGTCCCTCCTTGCCCGCCTCAACACGCCGGAGCGGCGCGAGCTGCTGTGGCTTGCCATCTTCTCCGTCATCATCCTGGTGGTGCTGCCGTCGATCCTGGAGCCGTTCCGCCTCAACCTGTTCGGCAAGTATCTCACCTATGGCTTCGTCACTCTCGGCCTGGTGATCTGCTGGGGCGACGCGGGCATCCTGAGCCTGGGGCAGGGGGTGTTCTTCGGCCTCGGCGGCTACTGCATGGCGATGTTCCTCAAGCTGGAGGCATCGTCGGTCGCCAATACGAAGATCCAGTCCACGCCCGGCATCCCGGACTTCATGGACTGGAACCAGATCACGCATCTGCCCTTTTTCTGGCAGCCCTTCCACAGCCTCGCCTTCTCGCTCGCGGCCGTGGTCGTGGTGCCCACCGTGCTGGCGCTGGTCATCGGTGTCGCGATGTTCAAGCGGCGCGTCGGCGGCACCTATTTCGCCATCATCACGCAGGCGATCGCGGCCATCCTGACCATCCTGATCATCGGCCAGCAGGGCTACACCGGCGGCGTCAACGGCATCACCGACCTGCGCACCCTGTGGGGCTGGGACATCCGCACCGACCATGCCAAGACGATCCTGTATTTCGTCAGCGCCATCGCGCTGATCCTCTGCATCCTCGCCGCCCGCGTGGTGCGCATGTCCAAGCTCGGTCGCCTGCTCCGTGCGCTGCGCGATCGCGAGGACCGGGTGCGCTTCTCCGGCTACGAGGTCGCCAACTTCAAGATCTTCGCCTTCTGCTTCGCCGCGGCCGTCGCCGGCATCGGCGGCGCGATGTTCACGCTGCAGGTCGGCTTCATGTCGCCCTCGCTGATCGGCATCGTGCCGTCGATCGAGATGGTGATCTTCTGCGCCGTCGGCGGGCGCACCTCGCTGCTCGGCGCGGTCTATGGCGCGCTGCTGGTCAACTGGGCGAAGACGACGTTCTCCGAGGACCTGCCGCAACTCTGGCTGCTCGCCATGGGCGGGCTGTTCATCGCCGTGGTGCTCGCCTTCCCCAACGGCCTCGCCGGTATCTTCCGCCTTGCCATCGACCGACTGCCGAAAGGGCCCGGCGGGCGGCGGCAGCCGGGCATCACCCCAGTCGTTGCCGAACAGGCGGGAGCGCCGCAATGAGCGAGACCGACTACATGCTCGCCGTGGAGGGACTGACCGTGTCCTTCGACGGCTTCCGGGCGGTGGACGACCTGACATTCTACGTCGACCGCAACGAGATCCGCGTCATCATCGGCCCGAACGGCGCGGGCAAGACCACCGTGCTCGACCTGATCTGCGGCCGCACGAAGGCGTCCGCCGGCTCGATCAAGTTCCAGAACGAGGAGCTGCGCACGCTCAAGGAGCATCAGATCGTCCGCCGCGGCGTCGGGCGGAAGTTCCAGACGCCGTCCATCTACGACGACCTGACGGTGTTCGAGAACCTGGAAATCAGCTTCCCGCGCGGCCGCGGCGTGTTCGGCGCGCTCGCCTTCCGTCGCGACGCGGAGGTGCGCGACCGGGTGGAGGAGGTGGCCAAGACCATCTTCCTCGCCGACGCCTTGCAACGGCGCGCGGAGTTCCTCAGCCACGGACAGAAGCAGTGGCTGGAGATCGGCATGCTGCTGATCCAGCAGCCGTCGCTGATGATGCTCGACGAGCCGGTGGCCGGCATGAGCGTCGCCGAGCGCAAGAAGACCGCCGAACTGCTGCACACCATCACCGCCGGCCGCAGCGTGCTGGTGGTGGAACACGACATGGGCTTCGTCGAGGACATCGCCCACCGCGTCACCGTCATGCACCAGGGCAAGATCCTCTCCGAGGGCACGCTCGCGCACGTGAAGGCGGACCAGCGCGTCGTCGACGTCTATCTCGGTCACTGAACAGGGGCGCGCCGCATGCTGTCCGTCACCGATCTGCGCGTGGCCTACGGCCAGAGCGAGGCGCTGCACGGCCTGACCTTCGAGGTGGGGCAGGCGGAGATCGTCGCCGTCGTCGGCCGCAACGGCATGGGCAAGAGCACGCTCATGAAGTCGCTGATGGGGCTGGTGCCGACCCGGGGCGGCCATGTCACGTTCGACGGCGCCGACATCACGGCGCTGCCCAGCCACACCAGGGTCGCGCGCGGTCTTGCTTATGTCCCGCAGGGGCGCATGATCTTCTCCACGATGACGGTGCAGGAGAACATCGAGACCGGGCTGTTCGTCCGCCAGCGCAAGGCGGTGCCGGCCGACATCTATACGCTGTTCCCGGTGCTGCAGGAGATGCGCGGCCGTTACGGTGGCAACCTGTCGGGCGGCCAGCAGCAGCAGCTCGCCATCGCCCGGGCGCTTGCGACCGAGCCGAAGCTGCTGATCCTGGACGAGCCGACCGAGGGCATCCAGCCCAACATCATCCAGGAGATGGCCCGCACCTTGCGCCGCATCCGCGACGAGCGGAACCTGTCCATCCTGTGCTCGGAACAGGTGCTGAGCTTCGCGCTGGACATCGCCGACCGCGTGCTGGTCATCGAGGGCGGCCGGATCGTCCATCAGGACCGCCGCGCCGATATCGATGCCGAGCTGGTCGCCCGCTACCTGGCGGTCTGACCGCCGCCCCCCGCCTTTCCTGTCGAACCGGAGGAAACGATGCCCGACACGATCATCAAGGTGGACCTGTCGCAGTCCCCCTATGACAACGACATGATCCACAACCGCTGGCACCCCGACATCCCGATGGTCGCCAAGGTGAAGCCGGGCGACGAGTTCATCGTCGAGACCTATGACTGGACCGGTGGCTTCATCAAGAACAACAACGATGCCTCTGACGTGCGCGACATCGACCTGTCGATCGTGCATTTCCTGTCCGGCCCGATCGAGGTCGAGGGCGCGGAGCCGGGCGACCTGCTGGTGGTCGACATCCTCGACGTCGGCGCCTTTCCGCATAATTCCTGGGGCTTCAACGGCTTCTTCTCGAAGAAGAACGGCGGCGGCTTCCTGACCGACTACTTCCCGCAGGCGCAGAAGTCGATCTGGGACATCAGCGGCATGTTCACCTCCTCGCGGCATGTGCCGGGGGTGAGCTTCGCGGGCCTGATCCATCCGGGCCTGATCGGCTGCCTGCCGGACGCGCGGCTGCTGGAGAAGTGGAACACGCGCGAGAACGCCCTGATCGCCGAGAACCCGACCCGCGTGCCGCCGCTCGCCAACCCGCCGTTCCCCTCGACCGCCCATATGGGCCGGCTGAAGGGCGACGCGAAGGCCGCCGCCGCCGCGACCGGGGCACGCACCGTGCCGCCGCGCGAACACGGCGGCAACTGCGACATCAAGGACCTGTCGCGCGGCGCCCGCGTCTATTTCCCGGTCTATGTGAAGGGCGCCGGGCTTTCCATGGGCGACCTGCATTTCAGCCAGGGCGACGGCGAGATCACCTTCTGCGGCGCGATCGAGATGCCCGGCTGGCTGCATCTGCGCGCCAACGTGCTGAAGGACGGGATGGCCAAGTACGGCATCAAGAATCCGATCTTCAAGCCGAGCCCGATCAAGCCGAACTACACCGACTACCTGATCTTCGAGGGCATCTCGGTCGACGACGCCGGCAAGCAGTACTACCTCGACGTCAACGTCGCCTATCAGCAGGCCTGCCTGAACGCGATCGAGTATTTGAAGAAGTTCGGCTACTCGGGGGCGCAGGCCTACGCCATCCTCGGCACCGCGCCGGTGCAGGGGCATATCAGCGGCGTGGTCGACATCCCCAACAGCTGCGCGACGCTGTGGCTGCCGACGGAGATCTTCGACTTCGACATCAACCCGAGTAACGCCGGGCCGACGAAGTCCGTGCCGTCGGGCATCGACGTGCCCCTCGCGCCCGATCTATAGTCGGGGCATGCCGACCTACGAATACGACTGCGCCGCCTGCGGCCCGTTCGAGGACAGCCGGCCGATGGCGGAATACGACAAGCCGCAGCCCTGCCCGGGCTGCGGCGCCCTCGCGCCGCGCGCCATCTTCTCCGTCCCGGCCATGGCCATGATGGACGGCGCGGCGCGCACCGCCCACGCGACCAACGAGCGCAGCGCCAACGCCCCGCGGCGGTCGCACGCCTCGGGCTGCGGCTGCTGCCGCCCGGGGCGCCTGTCGGCCGAGAGCGTGTCCGCGCCGAAGGCATCCACCGTCGGCGGCCGGCCCTGGATGGTCGGGCACTAGACGCCTGTCGGTCGCGCGCATGACGGACGGCGGGGGCGGGGCATGACCAGCCTGCGGGCGCACATGCTGGACGCGATGATGCGCTGGCACGTCAAGCGCAAGCTGGGCCGCGTGACGGAGGTCGAGGACGTCCGCCGCGCCCTCGGCCCGCCGCGCCTGAAGCCGCCGCGCGGCATCACCGTGACGCCCGGCACGCTGGGCGGCGTGTCCGGCGAATGGGTCGCGGCGGACGACGTGCCGGCGCGCGCGACGCTCCTGTATCTGCATGGCGGCGGCTACATCGCCTGCTCGCCCGCCACGCACCGGCCGATCACCATGGCCTATGCGCGACGCGGGCTGCGCGTGTTCGCGCCCGACTACCGGTTGGCGCCGGAGAATCCCTACCCGGCGGCGGTGCAGGACGCGGCGGCGGCCTATCGCGGGCTGCGCGACGCGCCGGAGCGGGTGGGCCGAATCGTTACCGGCGGGGATTCGGCCGGCGGCGGCCTCGCGCTCGCGATGATGCTGATGCTGCGCGACGCGGGCGAGGGGCTGCCGGCGGCGGCCGCCCTGTTTTCGCCCTGGACCGACCTCGCCGTGACGGGCGGGACGATCGAGAGCAACACGCGCTGGGACGCGATGTTCACCGGCGCCATCATCCGGCGCGGGCCGGAGGCCTATCTCGGCGGCGCCGACCCCTATGCGCCGCTCGCCTCCCCGCTCTATGCGGACCTCGCGGGCCTGCCGCCGCTGCTGATCCATGCCGGCGCGCGCGAGGTGCTGCTCGACGACAGCCGCCGGCTGGCCGACCGGGCGCGGGCGGCGGGTGTCGCCGTCACGCTCGGCGTCTGGCCGGTGCTGCCGCATGTCTGGCAGCTCGCCCAGGGCTTCGTGCCGGAGGCCGCACGCTCTCTCGACGAGGCCGCCGCGTTTCTGCTGGCCGCGGCCGCCGACGCGGGCGACGCGCGGGATACACGCTCGGCCGCCTGACGTCGCCCGCGCCCGCCCGCCCGTCGGTTCGCCCGTCCAGGCCACGCTTGCGCCGGCGCGCGCCGTCCCAAGCTTCGCGTGATGAACCGCATACGCCCCGGCCATGCCGACAACCTGGACGAATGCCGGCGCGAGGCCTTCCGCCTGCTCGCGCGCGGCGTCGCTGACCCACGCAGCCCGTTCCACACGCCGACGCTCGCGACGGTCGGTCCCGATGGCGCGCCGTCCCTGCGGACCGTCATCCTGCGCGCCTTCGACCCGACGCTGCGCCGGCTGTCCGTTTACACCGACGCACGCAGCGCCAAGGCCGCCGACATCGGCGTCGAACCCCGCGTCGCGCTGCACGCCTACGACGCCGCCGCCCGCGTGCAGCTGCGCCTGACGGGACGCGCCGCCCTGCATCGCGGCGATGCCGTCGCCGATGCCGCATGGTCGTCGTGCCGCGCGCAGAGCCGGCTGTGCTACGCGATCGAACCCGCGCCCGGCACGCCGGTCGATGCGCCGCTGCCCGGCCCGGACGACGCGTCGGCGGGGCGGGACAATTTCGTCGTCGTCGCGATCGGCGTCGAAGCGGTTGAGTGGCTCTGGCTGTCCGCCGACGGCCATCGCCGCGCGCGCTTCGAGTGGACCGGTCGTGAGCCGCACGCCACCTGGCTCGCGCCGTGACGGCCGCCGATCCGCCGTCCACCGACGCC
>NZ_BANB01000090.1 GCF_000964365.1 Acidisphaera rubrifaciens HS-AP3
GCGGTCGGCATCCGTCAGCGGCTCGCCGCGCCGCATCTTGGCGATGTTGGCCGGCGGGTGGAGATCGTCGCCCTCGATGAAGCGCCAGCCGAGTGCTGCGGCGAGCAGGGCGGCGACGGTGGTCTTGCCGGAGCCGGAGACGCCCATCACCACGACGACGGAGGGCGTGCGCGGGCGCGGGCCGAGGTCCGGGGCGACGGCGGCGGCGGGGGCGGCATCCCCGGTGTCGTGATCGTCCGTGCGGCGTTCGTCGCTCATCGCCCCCCGCCTTCAGCCGGGCAGCATCTCCGTGCTGCCGCCATCGGCGCGGCCGATAATGGCGCGTTCCGTGACGCCGAGGAACAGGCCCGTCTCCACCACCCCCGCGATGGCGAGCAGGCGGGATTGCAGGGCAGCGGGGGCACCGGCGGCGTCGATGCCGTGGCAGTCGTAGATGACGTTGCCGTTGTCAGTGCGATAGGGCGCAGCCGCGTCCATGCGCAGGCGCGGCACGATGCCGAGGGCGGCGATCGCGCGGGCGGTAGCGGCGTGGGCGAAGGGCACGACCTCCACCGGCAGCGGCGCGTGGCTGCCGAGGCGGGTGACGACCTTGCCCTCGTCGGCGACGACGACGAAGCGGCGGGCGGCCTGCTGCACGATCTTCTCGCGCAGCAGCGCGCCGCCGAGCCCCTTGATGAGGTCGAGCGTGCCGGTCGCCACTTCGTCCGCCCCGTCGATCGCGAGGTCGAGGGCGTCGACATGGTCGAGATCGGTGAGCGGGATGCCGAGGCGGGCGGCATGGTCGCGCGTGCGTTCGGAGGTGGGCACGCCCACCACGTCGAGCGTCTCGCGCGCGCGGCGTTCGGCGATGAGGTCGAGGACGAAGGCCATGGTCGAGCCGGTGCCGAGGCCGAGGCGCATGCCGGAGTCGATCAGGGCGACGGCGGCGCGGGCCGCCGCCTGTTTGCCGCGCGCGGCGTCGTCCACCTAGGCGCGGCTCCCCGCCGCGGCGCGGTCGACGAACCAGTGGACCGTGCCGGTCGGGCGCAGCCGCGCCGCCGGCACGTCCGCCCCGCCCGACAGCACGCGGTCGAGGATCGCCCGCTTGCCGGCGCCGCTGACGAGGAAGGCGACGTGGGCCGCGCTGTTGAGCGCGGGATAGGTGAGCGTGACGCGCGGCTCCGTCCGGCCATGGGTGACGGGTGCCACCCAGCGGTCGGTAACGCCGAGCACCGGCTGGCCCGGCAGCAGCGAGGCTGTATGCCCGTCATCGCCGAGGCCAAGCAGCACCACGTCGAACAGCGGCCGCGCCGGATCGAGCGTGTCCGCGCCATAGACCGCGGCGAGCACCTTCTGATAGGCGTCGGCGGCCTGTTCGATGGTCACGCCCTCGGTCGGCACCGGATGCACGTTGCGGTCAGAGACGGGCACATGTTCGAACAGCGCGCCGAGCATCATGCCGTAGTTGCTGGCCGGGTCGGTGGTGGGCACAAAGCGCTCGTCGCCGATGAAGAACTGCACGTCGTCCCAGGGAAAGCGCGAGTCGAGCGGCGGCTGGGCAAGCGCTTCGTACACCGGCTTCGGCGTCGAGCCGCCGGAGAGGGCGATGCGCGCCTCGTGCCCGTGCTTGTCGCGCATCCGGTCGGTGAGCCATTCCGCAGCACCCCGCGCGAGGGCGGCGGCGTCGTCGAAGACGTGGAGCGTGCCGTCTTCCGGTTTCATGACGCCTCTCCGAGAATATGGGCGCGCACCGCCTTGGCGAAGCCGTCGCTTTCGTTGCTGTCGGTGACGACGGTCGCGCGCGCCTTCACCGCGTCCGTCGCGTTGCCCATGGCGATCGACAGGCCGCTCCGCGCAAACATCAGCGTGTCGTTGCCGCCATCGCCGATGGTCGCGATCTCGTCGCGCGACAGGCCGAACATGTCGGCGAGCGCATCGACCACCGCGCCCTTGTTCGCCTGCTTGTGGGTGATGTCGAGGTAATAGGGCTGCGAGCGCGTGGCCGAGGCATCGGCCCCGAGCGCGGTCTGCGCCGCCTCCTCGGCCGCGGCGACGCGCTGGTGGTCGTCGGACACGCCGACGATCTTGGCGCAGGCGGCGAGATGCGCGTCGGTGAAGGCGGGGACGACGGTGGGCGGGAACTGCACCGTCTCCGCCTCGCGCGCGACATGCGCACCGTCGCGGTCGAGCACCAGCCACTCGTCGGCCGTGTACACCCAGGCGTCGATGCCCGACGCCAGCACGGAATCGAGCGCGGCGCGGGCGACGCGCGGCGCCAGCATGTGCTGCTTGCGCACCGTCATGTCGGGATCGACGAACACGCCGCCGTTGAAGCCCGCGAGCATGCCCGACAGCTCCAGCGGTTCGACGAGCATGCGCATGCCGCGCGGCGGCCGGCCGCTGGTCAAGGCGAGGCGGATGCCGGCGTCGCGCAGCGCGCGCGCGGCGGCGACGGCGGCGGGGGTGAGTGCCTTGCTCTGGGTGACGAGGGTGCCGTCCACGTCCGACAGCAGCAGCTTGATCGCCATGTCCCGCGTCCTACCCCCGGTGATCGGGCAGCCGCACCGGCCGCCAGTAATGCCCGTTCTCGCGCAGCAGGTCGTCCGCCTCCACCGGGCCGTCGCTGCCGGAGGCGTAGTTGGGGAAGCCCTCCGGCTTCTGCGCCGCCCAGGCGTCGAGCACGGGCTGCACGACGCGCCAGGTCTCGTCCACCTGATCGGCGCGCTGGAACAGCGTCTGGTCGCCGATCATGACGTCGTAGATCAGCGTCTCGTAGCCGACATTGGGTTCCTGCTTGAACCAGTCGCTGTAGCGGAAGTTCATCCGCACCGGCGCAAGCTCCATCAGCGGGCCAGGGCGCTTGACCTCGAATTGCAGGCTGATGCCCTCGTCCGGCTGGATCTGCAGCGCGAGCCAGTTGGGCGAGAGGGTGGAGACCTCGGTATCCTCGAACGGCGCATAGGGCGCCTGTTTGAAGCGCACGGCGATCTCCGACGTGCGCTGCGACATGTGCTTGCCGGTGCGCAGGTAGATCGGCACGCCCGCCCAGCGCCAGTTGTCGATGTAGAGCCGCAGCGCGACATAGGTCTCCGTCGCGCTGTCGGGCGCCACGTCCGGCTCCTGCCGGTAGCCGGGGACTTCCTCGCCCTGCACCGTGCCGGGGCCGTACTGGCCGCGCACCGCGTCGTGCGGCGAGAGCGGTTTGACGGAGGCGAAGACCTCGGCCTTTTTCGCGCGGATCGACGCGGCGTCGAAGCTGACCGGCGGTTCCATCGCCAGCATGGCGAGAAGCTGGAAGACGTGGTTCGGCACCATGTCGCGCAGCGCGCCGGTGCGCTCATAGAACTTGCCGCGCTTCTCGACGCCGACCACCTCGGCCACCGTGATCTGCACCTGGTCGATGCGGTCGCGGTTCCAGATCGGTTCGAACAGCCCGTTGCCGAAGCGCAGGGCCATGATGTTCTGGACCGTCTCCTTCCCGAGGAAGTGGTCGATCCGGTAGACCTGATTTTCCTCCAGCACGCCCAGCACCTGCTTGTTGAGCGTGCGCGCGCTCGGCAGGTCGTGGCCGAAGGGTTTTTCGATGACGACGCGGCGCCAGCGCTTGCCGTCCTTTTCGTCGGCGAGGCCGGCGTGGCCGATGTGCTCGACGGTGGGGCCGAAGAAGCGGTCGGCCACGGCGAGGTAGAACAGCACGTTGCCGCCGGTCTTGTAGCGGTCTTCCAGCCGGTCGAGATGCTCGCCGAGGGCGTGGTAGAGATCATCGCTGGTCAGGTCGCCGCGCACGTAGGACATGTGGGCGGCAAGACGGTTCCAGCTTTCCTGGTCGACGTGGTCGAGGTCGCTTTCGCT
The DNA here is from genome assembly GCF_000964365.1 of Acidisphaera rubrifaciens HS-AP3. Lineage (GTDB taxonomy): Bacteria > Pseudomonadota > Alphaproteobacteria > Acetobacterales > Acetobacteraceae > Acidisphaera > Acidisphaera rubrifaciens. Next base: position 3,832 of record NZ_BANB01000090.1, read on the forward strand.
CTCGCTGTTGCCGACGAAGCTCTTGAGCATCGCGAGCAGGCTGTCGCGCCAGGACTCCGCCGTCATGTCCGCGAGATCGACGCCGACGATGGCGAAGTTCTCCGGCAGCAGCCCTTCGTGCGAGAGGTTGTACAGCGCGGGCATCAGCAGGCGCTTCGTCAGATCCCCGCCGGCGCCGAAGATGACCATGGCGCAGGGGCCCGGCGGTGTCGCCTGCCGCTGCGCCGGGGCACGGGTGTCGTGCGTCGCGTCGGCCATCACTTCGGCTCGACGTGGCCGCCGAAGCCGAAGCGCATCGCCGACAGCAGCTTCTCCGCGAAGGTATGGTCGAGGCGGGAGCGGAAGCGGACATAGAGGGCGGCGGAGAGCACGTCGGCGGGCACCGCTTCCTCGATCGCGGCCTCGATGGTCCAGCGGCCCTCGCCGCTGTCCTGCACGCTGCCGCTGAAGTGATCGAGGCTTTCGTCCTTGGCCAGCGCGTCGGAGGTGAGGTCGAGCAGCCAGGACGAGATCACGCTGCCGCGGCGCCACACCTCGGCGATGTCGGCCATGTTGAGCGTGTAGCGCTCGTCAGCCGGCAGCGCGTCGCTCGACTTGTTGCGCAGGATGTCGAAGCCCTCGGCATAGGCCTGCATCAGCCCGTATTCGATGCCGTTATGGACCATCTTGACGAAGTGGCCGGCGCCGACGGGACCGGCGTGGATGTAGCCGTCCTCGGCGCGGGCATCGAACTTCTCCCGGCCCGGCGTGCGCGGAATGTCGCCGCGCCCCGGCGCCAGCGTCTTGAAGATCGGGTCGAGGTGATCGACGATCGCCTTCTCCCCGCCGATCATCAGGCAGTAGCCGCGCTCCAGGCCCCACACGCCGCCGGAGGTGCCGACATCGACGTAGTGGATGCCCTTGCCCTGCAGCTCCTTCGCGCGGCGGATGTCGTCCTTGTAGAACGTGTTGCCGCCGTCGATGACGATGTCGCCCTTTTCCATGTGCTCGGCGAGGTGCTCGACCGTCTGTTCGGTGATCTTGCCGGCCGGCAGCATCACCCACACCGCGCGCGGCGGCGTGAGCTTGGCGATCAGGTCGTCGAGATCGCCCGCCCCCTTCGCCCCGTCCTTGGCGAGGCCGCTGACCGCATCGGGGTTCTGGTCGAAGACGACGCAGCTATGGCCCGCGCGTTCCAGCCGGCGGACGATGTTGCCGCCCATGCGGCCGAGGCCGATGACACCGATCTGCATGTTGTGTTCCTTCCTCAGCCGATCGCCGCGTGCAGCGCGGCGGTGAGCGTGCGCAAGCCGGACTCGACGTCGTGCAGATGCACGCGCAGGGCGCGGCGTCCGCGTTCCTGCAACACCTGCAGATCGCCCAACGCCTGAGCCGCCTTGACGATGCCGAACGTGTAGCTTTGTTGCGGCACTTTCACGTCGTGCGCGTCGTCGCTGGTGATCTGGATGAAGACGCCGCTGTTCGGGCCGCCCTTGTATGCCTGCCCCGTCGAATGCAGGAAGCGCGGGCCGAAGCCGAGGCAGGTCGCGCAGTGGGTGCGGTCGCGGATCGCGGTGCGGGCCGCCTGCAGCACCTCGGTATGCGCCGCGTCGCGCTGGATATAGGCGAGCAGGGCCACGTAGTCGCCCGCCCCCGCGCGGCCGAGATGGCCGCGCAGATAGGCGGTGAGGTCGCCCTGCTTGCCCAGCGCCTTCGCGTTCGGCGCGTCGGCATAGAGGGCGATGCCGTCGGCGCTGTAGATCGGCGCCGTCTCCGGCAGCTTGCCCGATTTCTCGTATTCGCTGGTGAGCTTGCGCGTGGCGATCTTGCTCGCCTCCACGTCCGGCTGATCGAACGGGTTGATGCCGATGACGCTGCCCGCGACGGCGGTCGCCATCGCCCAGCGGAAGAACTCCTGCCAGATGTCGATGGGCGTGCCGACGCTGATGCGCGCGACCGGATGGCCCGCCGCCTCGATCGCCGCGACCGCCGCGCGCTGCTTCGGATCGACGCCGTCGGCGAGTTCGAGATAGGCGAAGAAGCGGTCGTCGCCATAGACGCCGGGCGCGCCGGTCGCCTCGTCCGCCACCGGGATCAGGCCGTGCCCCTGCTTGCCGGTGCTCTCCGCGAGCAGCTGCTCGAGCCATGCGCCGAGGCTGGCAATGGCGGGCGAGGCGATGATCGTCACCTTGTCGCGCTTGAAGTGACGCGCGCAGACGCCGAGCGCGACGCCGAGGCGCAGGCCGGGATTTTCCGAGGGCGGCACGTCCGGCCCGCAGCCGCGCGCCATGCGCCGCGCCGCGTCGAGACAGGCCGGCAGATCAAGGCCGATCGCGGCGGCCGGCACCAGGCCGAACTTCGACAGCACGGAATAGCGGCCGCCGATCGACTTCACGCCGTGGAAGACATGGCCGAAGCCGTGTTCCTTCGCCGCCGTCTCCAGCGCCGAGCCGGGATCGGTCACGGCGACGAACTGCCGCCCCGCCGCGTCGCCCGACACCGCGCGGATGCGGTCGTAGAAATACGCCATGAAGATGTTGGGCTCGAGCGTGCTGCCCGATTTCGACGAGACGATCACCAGTGTGGTGGCGAGCGCGCAGGCATCGGCGACGGCGGCGACCTGTGCCGGGTCGGTGCTGTCGAGCATGTGAAAGCGCGGCCAGCCCTTGCGATGGCCGAACGTCTCGGCCAGCACCGCCGGGCCGAGGCTCGATCCGCCCATGCCGAGCAGCACGACGTCGGTATAGCCGCGCGCCTGCACCTCCGACGCGAAGGCGATGAGCTCGTCGATCCCCTTGCGCTCGTGATCGACGTTGTGCAGCCAGCCGGTCCAGTGATCCTCGTCCGCGCCGGTCCACACCGTCTTGTCGGACGCCCAGAGGCGGCGGATGCGGCCGTCGGCGCGCCATGCCTCGATCTCTTTGTCGAACGCGGCCTGGATGTCGGGGGCGAGCGCGAGGGCGAAGGAGGCGCGGTCGCCGTCGAAGGTCTTGCGACGCCGCATCGCCACCGCGCCGAGCAGCTGGTCGAAGGCGTCGGCGAACTGCTTCACGCCGTCCACCACCAGCTCCTTTGCCACCGCCTCGATATCGACGCCGGCGGCGCCGAGGGCCGCGATCGTCGCCTGCGCGCCGGGGACGTCGGATTCGATCGTGTCGGCGACCGGCTTGCCGTGGTCGCGATAGGCATCCATCGTGGCCGGCGGCATGGTGTTGACGGTGTCGCGGCCGATCAGCGTCTCGACATAGAGCGTGTCGGGATAGGACGGGTTCTTCGTGCTCGTGCTGGCCCACAGCAGGCGCTGCGTCTGCGCGCCGCGGGCGGCAAGCGACTCCCAGCGGGACCCGGAGAAGAGGCGCCTGTAGCTGGCATAGGCGAGTTTGGCGTTGGCGATCGCCGCCTTGCCGTGCAGCGCGTCGAGCGCCGCCTTGTCCGCGCCCTTGGCGATCGCGGCGTCGAGCTTCTTGTCCACCAGGCTGTCGATGCGGCTGATGAAGAAGCTGGCGACGCTCGCGCTGCGCGACAGGTCGCCGCCGGCCTTGGCCAGCGTCTCCAGCCCGTCGATATAGGCGTGCACCACGGCCTCGTACGCCGAGATGGCGAACAGCAGGGTGACGTTGATGTTCAGCCCCTCGCCGATCAGCGTGCGGATGGCGGGAATGCCGGCGGGGGTGGCCGGCACCTTGACCATCAAATTGGGGCGATCGACGGTCTTCCACAGCCGCCGCGCCTCGTTGACCGTCGCTTCGGTATCGTTGGCGAGATAGGGCGAGACTTCGAGGCTGATATAGCCGTCGCGGGCGTGCGTGCGGTCATAGACGGGGCGCAGCGCATCGGCGCCGGCGCGGATGTCGCCAATCGCGAGATGCTCATAGAGCGCGCCCACGCCCTGATCGCCGTCGTGCAGGAACGCCTTGAGGTCGGCGTCATACTCGTCGGAATGGCCGATCGCCTTTTCGAAGATCGACGGGTTGGACGTGACGCCCTTGAGCCCGTCCCGTTCCGTCATCGCCGCCAGTTCGCCTTTTTCGATCAGGCTGCGGCGGACGAAGTCGAGCCAGGGGGATTGCCCGAACGCCTCGAGCTGCTTCAGCGGATTCATCGCGTTCTCTCTCCTGACTCAAGGACGGGGTGGGCGCCGCGCGCCGGCGTCTATTCCGCCGCGCGGTGCATGGTCTTTTGTCGCGCGAGCTGCGCCCGTGCGGCTTCCAGCACCTTTTCGCCGGTGAAGCCGAACTTCGTCAGCAGCGACTTCATCGGGGCCGAGGCGCCGAAGGTGTGCATGCCGATGATCGTGCCGTGCAGGCCGGCGTAGCGGTCCCAGCCGAGGGTCGCCGCCTGTTCCACCGCCACGCGCGCGGTCACCGCGTCGGGCAACACGGAGCGACGATAGGCCTCGTCCTGCTGCTCGAACAGGTCCCAGCAGGGCATCGAGACGATGCGTGCGGCGACGCCTTCCGCGCTCAGCGTCTCCCACGCCTCGACGCAGAGAGGCACCTCGCTGCCGGTCGCCATGAGGATCACCTCCGGCGCGCGGCCGTCCGCCGGATCGGCAAGCACGTAGGCGCCGCGCGCGAGGCCCGCGGCGGGGGCGAACTTCGCGCGGTCGAGCGTCGGCAGCGGCTGGCGGCTGAGGATCAGGCAGGTCGGGTGATATTTCGACGACAGCGCGACCCGCCACGCCTCCTCCACCTCGTTGGCATCGCAGGGGCGGATGGTGTGCAGGCCAGGGATGGCGCGCAGGCTCGCGAGCTGTTCGATCGGCTGATGCGTCGGCCCGTCCTCGCCCACGCCGATGCTGTCATGGGTGAATACCCAGACCGACGGGGTCTCCTGGATCGCCGACAGGCGGATCGCCGCGCGCATGTAGTCGGAGAAGATCAGGAAGCCGGAGCCGAAGGCGCGCAGACCCGACAGCGACATGCCATTGACAATCGCGCCCATCGCATGCTCGCGCACACCGAAATGGAAGTTGCGGCCGGCATAGTTGGTCGCCTCGAAACTGCCGTCGCCCTTGCCTTTCAGCGCGGTCTTGGTGGACGGCGCGAGGTCGGCGGCGCCGCCGAGCAGATAGGGGATGCGCTCGGCCAGCGCGTTGAGCGTCTTGCCGGAGCTGTCGCGCGTGGCAGCACCCTTGGCATCCGCGGGCACGGGCGCGAGCGCCTCTTCCCAGCCGGCGGGCAGGCCCTGGGCGAGCATGGTGTCGAATTCGCGCGCGAGGTCGGCATTGGTCTCGGCATAGCGCGCATAGGTCTGCTTCCACGCCGAGGAGGAGGCGGCGCCGCGCGCGCCGATGCCGGCGGCGAAGTGCTCATAGACGCCGTCCGGCACCAGGAACTGCGCGTCCTCCGGCCAGCCATAGGCGCGCTTGGCCCCCTTGATCTCGTCCGCGCCGAGCGGCTCGCCATGCGCTTCCTTGGTGTCCTGCTTGTGCGGCGCGCCGTAGCCGATATGGCTTTCAACCAGGATGAAGGTCGGGCGCGACTGTTCGCGCTTGAACGACTGCAGCGCGAGCTTCACCGCCGCGGTGTCGTTGGCGTCGCGCACGCGCAGCACGTTCCAGCCATAGGCGAGGAAGCGCGCGCCCACGTCCTCGCTGAAGGCGAGGTCGGTCGAGCCCTCGATCGAGATGCGGTTGCTGTCATAGATCCAGCACAGGTTCGACAGGCGCAGATGGCCGGCGAGCGACGCGGCCTCGCTGGAGATGCCCTCCATCATGTCGCCGTCGCCGCACAGGGCATACACGTCATAGTCGATCAGGGTCGCGCCCGGCTTGTTGTAGCGGGTGGCGAGCCAGCGTTCGGCGATCGCCATGCCCACGCTCATGCCGACACCCTGCCCGAGCGGGCCGGTCGTGCATTCGATGCCCGAAGCCATGTGAAATTCGGGATGGCCGGCGCAGGGGCTGTTCAGCTGGCGGAAGTTCTTGATGTCGTCGAGGGTGATGGCGGCGGGGCCGGCGTCGCGGAAATTGGACTTCACCTGCCGCGTGCGGGTGAGGTGCAGCAGCGAGTAGAGCAGCATCGACGCATGGCCGACCGAGAGGACGAAGCGGTCACGGTTGGGCCAGGTCGGCTCCGCCGGATCGAAGCGCAGGAAGTCCTGCCACAGCGTATAGGCGACCGGGGCGAGGCCCATCGGCGTGCCGGGATGGCCGGAATTGGCCTTCTGCACCGCGTCCATCGCCAGTGTGCGGATGGTGTTGATGCAGAGCAGGTCCTTGTCGTCGGTCATCGTGCGTCCTCCGTGGCCTCTCGGCGTGGCCCTGTTGCATGGCCCTGTGGCTTGACCCCCGGGGCACATCCCCGGCATGGCCGCGATCCGACCCGCATCGCCGCGCGAGACGCCCGGATGGTGCCGCACGCCGACGCGGGGCGCAAACCGCCCGCCCGGCACACGACGACCCTAGCACCTCAAAACCACGCGACGGGAAGTCGGTTGCGTGCAGCTAGGCCGGAAGGGGGGGGGCGGGTTCAAGCGGAAGGTGGCGCGGGCGGTATGAAGGCGTCGCGGCCGGCACGATAGTGACGGTTCGATTGAGATGGGTTCCGGTTGATCAGATTACGACCAAACATCGGATGACGCATCGACCGCACCTCGTGCTCGACCGTGAACAGATGGCGTCCGGTGGCGGGGTCGACGAGGTCGGCGAAGCGGTACTGGTGGGTATCGTCCTCGCGGGTGATCAGTCCGCGCCCGGCGAGGCGGCGATGCGGGCCGGAGAAATCGGCGAAGGTCACCTGCATGTGATGACCGTCGAAGGCCGGGGCGGGCCGGTCGGAGGGGGCGAAGATCAGCGCCTGTCCGTCGCCGGCGGTGACATGGGCGAAGCCGTCGGGGTCCATGCGCGCCTGCGCCCCGATGACGTCGACATAGAAATCGACGATCGCCGCCACGCTGGCGGGCGGCACGTCGAAGGCGACATAGGCGATGCCGAGTGCCATCCCGTCGCCGGACGGCGCGTGGCAGCGCAGGCGGTTGCCCCATGGGCAGGTGACGTGCAGCACGTCGCCCGCCCGCTCCGCCGTATGGTGCGTGCCGGCAAGATGCGGCGCCGCCGCGGCGAGGCGCGCCTGTGCCGCGTCGAGGTCGGGCAGCACGAGGCCGATCACGCCGCGCAGCACCTGCGGCGCGCCGGTCGGCAGGTGGAACTGCGTGCGGCCGGCATTGACCCACATGTTGTCGATGCCGGTCATCATGTACGGGTCGCGCGTCAGCCCGAGCCCGGTGACGTAGAACAGCGTCGCGAGACGCTGGTCGGGCACGCGCAGGTTGACGTGGCCGAGCTCGACGATGTTGCCGAGATCGCCCGCCGTGCGGTCGTGCGGCGCGCCCGCCGTGCTCATGAGACCTGTCTCATGCCGCCTCGCTGAACAATCCCCCGGCGGCGGCGAGGCGGGCAAGGTGGTGGTCGGCGTCGCCATAGGCCTTGTCGATCATCGTCAGCCGCTTGAACAGGTGGCCGGCCTTGTATTCCATCGTCATGCCGATGCCGCCATGCAGCTGGATCGCTTCCTGACCGACGAAACGAGCGGAGCGGCCGATCTGCACCTTGGCCGCCGAGACGGCGCGGGCGCGTTCGTCGGCGTCGTCGGAGTCCGCCATCACGGTCGCGTACATCGCCATGCTGCGCGCCTGTTCCAGCGCGGTGAACATGTCCACCGACCGGTGCTGGAGCACCTGGAAGTCGCCGATCGGGCGGCCGAACTGCTTGCGTGTCTTGAGGTAGTCGACCGTCATCGCGTGCAGCTCCGCCATCGCACCCACCGCCTCCGCGCAGAGCGCGGCGATGGTGCGGTCGACGACGCGGGCGATGGCGGCGAAGCCCTCGCCCGGCGTGCCGAGCGGCGTCGCCGGCGCGTCATGCAGGCTGATTTCCGCGCCGTGCAGCAGATCCTGCGCCGGGTAGCCGCGGCGGGTGACGCCGGACGCCTCCGCCGGCACGAGGAACAGGCCGATGCCGGCGGCATCGCGCCTGCCGCCGGACACGCGCGCGGAGACCACCAGCGTGTCGGCGGTGTCGCCGTGCAGCACCACGCCCTTCTCGCCGGTGATCCGCCACGCGCCGCCGTCCTGGCGCGCCGCGGTCGCGACATCGGCGAGGTCATAGCGCGCCTGACGTTCGGTATGCGCGAAGGCGAGCACCGTCTCGCCGCCGGCGATGCGGGGCAGGATCTCCGCCTGCTGCGCGGCGCTGCCCGCCGCCTGCACGAGACCGCCGCCGAGCAGCACGGTCGCGACATAGGGTTCGAGGATCAGCGCCCGGCCGAACGCCTCCATGACGATCATCGTCTCGGCGGCGCCCCCGCCGAAGCCGCCATGATCCTCGGCGAACGGCAGGCCGAGCAGGCCGAGTTCGGCGTACTGCGCCCACATCTCACGGCTCCAGCCGCCGGGTTCGGCGGCGTATTTGCGCCGCTGCTCGAAGCCGTAGCGATCGGCGACCAGCCGCTCGACGCTGTCGCGCAGCAGCCGCTGCTCGTCGGTCAGATCGAAATCCATCGGTGCAGAACCCCCGCGACCTAGAAGCCGAGTATCGCCTTGGCGATGATGTTGCGCTGTATCTCGTTGGAGCCGCCGTAGATCGACACCTTGCGGTAGTTGAAATACATCGGCGCCGCCTCCGCCGCGAAGTCGGGACCGACCGGCGGCTCGTTGCTGCCCTCGTCCTCGTCGCGCGTGTAGGGCCACGCATAGGGGCCGGCGAGGTCCATCGTCAGCTCGGTGATCCGCTGCTGGATCTCCGAGCCCTTGATCTTGAGGATGGACGAGGCGGGGTTAGGCTTGCCCTTCACGGCGCGGCGCTCGTCGGCGACGACGCGCAGCTGCGTCATCTCCAGCGCCTTCAGCTCGATCTCCACTTCGGCGAGCTTTTCGCGGAAGCGGCGGTCCTCGATCAGCGGCACGTCGCCCGCGACCTCGCGCGCGGCGAGCTGCTTGAGGCGGCGGATGCGCGCCTTCGACACGCCGACGCGGGCGATGCCGGTGCGTTCGTTGCCGAGCAGGAACTTCGCGTAGTCCCAGCCCTTGTTCTCCTCGCCCACCAGGTTCTCGGCCGGCACCTCGACGTCGTCGAAGAACACCTCGTTGACCTCGTGGCCGCCGTCGATGGTCTGGATCGGGCGCACCTTGATGCCGGGCGTCTTCATGTCGATGAGCAGGAAGGAAATGCCCTCCTGCTTCTTCGCCGTGGGATCGGTGCGCACGAGGTTGAAGATCCAGTCCGCGTGCTGCGCGAGCGTGGTCCAGGTCTTCTGGCCGTTGACGATGTACTTGTCGCCGACGCGCTTGGCCGTGGTGCGCAGGCTCGCGAGGTCGGAGCCGGAGCCGGGTTCGGAGAAGCCCTGGCACCACCAGTCGTCGAGGTTGGCGCAGCGCGGCAGGAAGCGCTTCTTCTGCGCCTCCGACCCGAACTGCGCGATCACCGGGCCGACCATCGAGACGTTGAAGGCGAGCGGCGCGGGCACGTTCGCCTGCTGCATCTCGTCCTGGTACAGATAGGTCTGCACCGGCGTCCAGTCCTGCCCGCCCCAGGCCACGGGCCAGTGCGGCACCGCCCAGCCCCGGGCATTGAGGATGCGCTGCGTCGTGACGTATTCGTCCTTTGACAGGTGGTCGCCCTGCGCCACCTTCTCGCGCAGCGCCGCCGGGATTTCGGTGGTGAAGAAGCGGCGGCATTCGTCGCGGAACGCCAGCTCTTCCTCGGTGAAGTTGAGGTCCATCTATCCCTCCCCTCGCATCAGGCGCTTGCCTGGCGGGCCAGTTCCTCGTCCAGCAATTCCTTGCGCGACAGCTTGCCCACGTTGGTCTTGGGCAGCTCGGCGCGTATCTCGAAGGCGGCCGGCATCTCGTGCTTGCCGAGCTTGTCGGCCAGGAAGTCGCGCAGCTCGTCAAACGTCGGCGCCGGGGCGCCCGGCCGCAGCACGGCGTACACCTTGGCCGCCTGTCCCCGATATGGGTCGGGAATGCCGAGGGCAACACATTCCGCCACCGACGGATGTTCGTAGACGGCTTCCTCGATCACCCGCGGATAGACGTTGAAGCCGCCCGAGATGATCATGTCCTTCTTGCGGTCGACGATGAAGAAGTCGCCGTGCTCGTCCATGTAGCCCATGTCGCCGGTGAGGAACCAGTCGCCGACGAAGGCGGCCGCCGTCTCCTCCGGGCGTTTCCAGTAGCCCTTGAACACGTTGGGGCCGCGCACGCGCAGCTCGCCCACCTCGCCCACCTTCAGGACGCGCGTCGGATCGTCGAGCGCCACCACGTCCATCTCGATGCCCGGCAGCGGCACGCCGATCGCGCCGGGCGGGTATTCGCGCGAGGCATCCAGCGCGGTGCCGGCGGGCGAGGTCTCCGTCATGCCCCAGCCGCCGCCGAGGCGCAGGCCGGTCAGCGCGTTGAAGCGCTGGCGCATCTCCAGCGGCATCGGCGCGCCCCCGGAGGCGACGAAACGCAGCGACGACAGGTCGCGCGTCTCGATCCCCGGCGTGTTGACGAGCGCGATCCACATCGTCGGCACGCCGGGAAAGGCGGTCGCGCGCAGCTTTTCGATGTCGTCGAGCGTCTGCGCCGGGTCGAAGCGCGGGCGCAGCATGATCATCGCCCCGGCATCGAGCGCGCGCAGCAGCACCACCGTCAGCGCGTAGATGTGGAACAGCGGCAGCACGCCGATCACGCGGTCCTCTTCATTGAGGCGCTTGAACGTCGCGTGGTTCCACAGATTGTAGATCGACACGGCGGCGGTGAGGTTGCCGTGCGTCAGCATCGCCGCCTTCGGGAAGCCAGTGGTGCCGCCGGTGTACTGCAGCAGCGCCACGTCGTCCGGCGAGAGCTTCGGGAAGTCGTTGCCCGCCGGGGCGTCGGAGAGGTCGGACCACCGCGCGATCCCGGCCTCGTCCGGGATCGCGGCGGCGATGCCGGAGGCGCCCCACACGTCGTCGTCGCCCACGATCAGCAGCGACGCCGCCCCCGACCGGCGCAGATGCAGCGCCGCGTCGAACAGCGGCGGCAGGTTGGTCGCGATCAGGATCGAGGCATCGGCATCGGCCATCTTCTTCGCCAGCACGCGCGGCGGGTCGAGCGGGCTGAGATGCACGATGCGTCCGCCCGCGCGCAGCACGCCGAAGAAGCTGATCGGGTGCCACGGCGTGTTCGGCAGATAGAGGGCGACCGACACGCCGGGGCCGACGCCCGCCGCGCGCAGCCGCGCCGCCGCCGCGTCCACGAGGCGGGCGAAGGCGCCATAGGTGATCTCCCGCCCCCGGAACTCGATGAACGGCCGGTCGCGATAGTCGGCGACCGCGCGCGCGAGCAGGTCGGGCAGGCTCGTCTGCGCGACGGGACTGCCCCAGTCGATCTCCGGCGGGTACTGCCCCTCCCAGGGATGCGGGCGCGTCACTTGGTCGCTTCCAGCACGCCGAGCGACAGGAAGCCGCGGCCCTCGCGCGCCAGCCGCTCCAGCAGCGGCGCGGGCGCGAGACGCTTGTCGCCCACGGCCTGTGCATAGTGGTTGAGGCGTTCGGCGATCTTCGGCAGGCCGACGAGATCGGCGTAGAACATCGGGCCGCCGCGATGCGTGGGCCAGCCGTAGCCGTTGACCCAGATGATGTCGATGTCGCCGGGCCGCACCGCGATGCCTTCCGCAAGGATGCGCGCCGCCTCGTTGATCATCGGGTAGAACATCCGCTCCTCGATCTCCTCGGCGCTGATGGCGCGGCGGGTGATCTGATGCGCGGCGGATGCCTCGCGGATGATGCGCTCGACCTCCGAATCGGGCGAGGGCGTGCGCCCGTCCTCGCCATAGGCATAGTAGCCGGCGCGGGTCTTCTGGCCGAAGCGTCCGGCCTCGCACAGCGCGTCGGCGACCGGCGCCTTCGTCCCGCGATGCTGGCGGATGCGCCAGCCGACATCGAGGCCGGCGAGATCGCCCATCGCGCAGGGACCCATCGGGAAGCCGAAGCGGGTCACAACCGCGTCGATGTCCTGCGGCAGCGCGCCCTCCAGCAGCAGGCGCTCGGTCTCGGTGCCGCGCTGATGCAGCATGCGGTTGCCGACGAAGCCGTCGCAGACGCCGACCACGGCGCAGACCTTGCCGATGGTGCGCCCGACCGCGAGCGCGGTCGCCAGCGACTGGTGCGAGGTCTTGGCCGCGCGGACGATCTCCAGCAGCTTCATCACGTTGGCGGGGCTGAAGAAATGCATCCCCAGCACGTCTTCCGGCCGCTTCGTCACCGCCGCCATCTCGTTGATGTCGAGCGTGGAGGTGTTGCTGGCCAGCAGGGTGCCGGGCTTCGCCAGACGGTCGAGATCGGTGAAGATCTTCTTCTTCAGCGCCATGTCCTCGAACACCGCCTCGATGACGATGTCGCAGTCGGCGACGGCGCCGAAATCGGTGGTGCCGGTGATCAGCGCCATCCGCTCCTCCGGCGCGCCCGCGGGCAGGCTGCCGCGCTGCACGGCGACGCGGTAGTTGCCGGCGACACGATCAAGCCCGCGGTCGAGGGCGGCCTGTTCCGCCTCGATCACCGTGACGGGGATGCCGACATTGGCGAAGTTCATCGCGATGCCGCCGCCCATCGTGCCGGCGCCGAGGATGACGGCGCGGCGGATCTTCGCCGGCTTCACGTCGGCCGGCATGTCTGGCACCTTCGCCGCCTCGCGCTCGGCGAAGAACAGATGGCGCTGGGCGCGGCTTTCGTCGCTGACCAGCAATTCGTTGAACAGCCGCCGCTCCTCGGCCAGCCCCTCGTCGAAGGGCATGGTGACGGCCGCCTTCACCGCCGCCGCGCAGTTGCGCGGGGCCATGGCGCCGCGCGAGCGCTTCAGCAGCGGGGCGGCGGCGCGGTCGATGATGCTGTGATCCGCGCGGGCGGCGACCAGGTGCTCGTCGCGGGCGCGCACCTGGCGCAGCGGCAGCCCCTTGGCCAGCACCTCGCGCGCGAAGGCGACCGCCGGGGCGGCGCCGTCGCCGTCCATCAGCCGGTCCACCAGCCCGTCGGCGGCGGCTTCCTCGGCGGAGACGAAGTTGCCCGTGAGGATCAGGCGCATCGCCTTTTCGATGCCGATGACGCGCGGCAGCCGCTGCGTGCCGCCGGCGCCGGGCAGCAGCCCGAGCTTGACCTCCGGCAGGCCGAGGCGCGCGCCGGTCCATGCCACGCGGTAATGGCAGCCCAGCGCCAGTTCCAGCCCGCCGCCGAGGGCGACGCCGCGTATGGCGGCGACGACCGGCTTCGGCAGCGCCTCGATGGTGGCGATGACGGCGCGCAGATTGGGCTCGGTCGGCGTCTTGCCGAACTCGGTGATGTCGGCGCCGCCGGAGAAGGCGCGGGTCGTGCCGGTCAGCACCACTGCCCTTGTCGCGGCATCCGCGGCGACGCGGGCAAAGGCGGCGGCCAGCCCCTCGCGCAGCACGTGGCCGAGCGCGTTGACCGGCGGGTTGTCCATCGTGATGACGGCAATCTCGCCGTCCTGTTGCAGATCGACGACGGCGTTGATGTTGCCCATGGGCGTGAGTCCTTCCCCCTGCCGGCGTGCGCGGGGCCGCCGGCCTGCTCCGAAGTTTCTGACTTTCCATGAGTCTGACGCCGCCCCGCTGGCCCGTCAACGCGGCCACGGCTTCGTATACGAAACGGGCGCTGATACATCTGCCGCACGTCAGGTCGCCCGCTGCCTCGCCCTGCCCCGCCTCCCCCTCTGCCCCGCCTCCCCCTCTGGCGCGGCCGCCCGGCGCACCGTATTGCCTTGGGCATCGTCCCCGTTGGATCGTCCCCGTTGGATCGTCCCACACCGGCCGGCTGGCCGGCCCCGCGCAAGGAGACCGGCCGCATGGCCCTGCCGCAGTCGCTGCAACGCCTCGCCCTGCCGGCGATCGGCTCACCGCTGTTCATCGTGTCGAACCCGGATCTGGTGATCGCGCAGTGCACGGGCGGCATCGTGGGATCGTTCCCCGCGCTCAACGCCCGGCCGGAAAGCCTGCTCGACGAATGGCTCGCGCGCATCACCGAGACGCTGGCCGCACATGACGCGGCGCACCCGGACGCGCCGGCCGCGCCCTATGCGGTCAACCAGATCGTCCACCGCACCAACAACCGGCTCGATCACGATCTGCAGATGTGCGTCAAGTACAAGGTGCCGGTCGTCATCACCTCGCTGGGTGCGCGCGAGGACGTCAACGCGGCGGTGCATTCCTATGGCGGCATCGTGCTGCACGACGTCATCAACCAGACCTTCGCCCACAAGGCGATCGAGAAGGGCGCGGACGGGCTGATCCTGGTCGCCGCCGGCGCGGGCGGACATGCCGGGCGACTGTCACCCTTCGCGCTGGTGGCCGAGACGCGGGCGTGGTTCGACGGGCCGATCGCCCTGTCGGGCGCGATCGCGACGGGCGACGCGGTGCTGGCGGCGCAGGCGATGGGCGCCGATCTCGCCTATATCGGCTCCGCCTTCATCGCGACGGAGGAGGCGAACGCGGCGGCGGCGTATAAGCAGGCGATCGTGGACGGCACCGCCGAGGACATCGTCTACACGAACCTGATCACCGGGGTGCACGGCAACTATCTGGCGCCGAGCCTGCGCCGCGCCGGGCTGGATCCCGACAACCTGCCGGAGAGCGACGCGACGAAGATGAACTTCGCCTCCGGCTCGACGAAGGCATGGAAGGATATCTGGGGCTCCGGGCAGGGGATCGGCGCGGTCCATGAGATTTTGCCGGCGCGGACGCTGATCGCGCGGATGATCGGGGAATACGAGGCGGCGCGGGCGCGGCTGGGGCTGGCCGCCTAGCGGCGGCGGCATCGGCCGGCCCGGCGGGCGCCCATCGGGGACGACAACGTATCGGGGAGACGGCGATGTCTGGCTTCGACAACATGGCCGTGATGAACAACAAATGGGGCATCTGCGGAGTCACCAGCTCGCTGTATGCGCTCTATAAATACAGCGCCAAGCAGCAGAAAAAGAAGATGGCCAAGGGCGCGCTCACGCCCACCATGATGCTGGCCGAGATGAAGCTGTTTCTGCGGACCCTGCAGGCCGACGGCAGGCAGGACCTCATCGGCGACATCGAGAGCTTCACCCAGTCGTTCGGCGGCGAATACGAGCACTTCACCGTCAACGACTATATCAACCGCATCAACTATGCCGCCGTGATGGTCGACGCCGTCAGCGCCCCCGGCTCCAAGAAGGAGAAGGCGGCGCAGGAGGCGGTGGCCGACAGGGATTTCAGCATCGCCCTGCCGCCGGAGGCAGTGGTTTATTACCTGCGCAACGTCTGCGGATTCGGCCAGGCCCGCGTCGTCGATGTCGGGGCCAAGGACCGCGAGCTGCTGGTCGGCCTGTATCGCGACGAGGGCAACAACATGGGCATCTACGGCGGCCTGAAGCATTACGTGTACTACTACAACGGTGGGCCGGTGCTGATCGAAGCGCGGGTGAAGAATCGTGACATCGGCTTCATCCGTGCCGGGCAGGCGGTTGAGGTGAAGGTCGAGACGTTTCCGTTTACGCGTTATGGGCTGCTGACAGGCACCGTCCGCGATGTCAGCCGTGACGCCGTGCCGGCGTCCGCCAAGCAGGCGAGGCAAGACGGGAAGGACGGGCAGCAGGTCGAGGACGGCGACGCGCCCGAGGCCGATCCGTCGGACTATGTGGTCCATGTCGCGCTGGTGCAGACAGCGATGGTTGTCGACGGGCGGACGCAGCCGATCACGCCAGGGATGGCGGTCACGGCGGAAATCAAGATAGGACGACGAAGATTCACCAGTTATCTGGTGTCACACTAGCCCAATATACGCAAGGCGGGCTTCGAGAGAAATGATTGTATCGATAATACTATGTTTAAAACCAAAAATTTACCAATAAGCGAGCCAAAATGACAATACAGACACTTCTTTATAAAGGCATCTTCCTGTTAGGACTTACATTGATATTCACCTTTATTGGAGACGATGACATTGCCGATCGCATAATTGATAGGAAACCTACCGCCCAAGAGTCGTTTGGGCGGATACGTATCGTACTATCGAAATTATCCGCTGACATTTTATGGGGAATGATAATAGTGTTGTACTTACTAAAATTTTTAATTCGAAATTTTTCTTTTGTAAAAGAGTCTACAACAATAAGAGATATGGTAATATCTAAGAATTGGAGATATTTAATGCTGATAATAGGGATTTTGTGTGCTCACACTCTAATAGGAACTGTCCAAAATCTCCTCCGATTTGCTCAAGGCCGCAAATGGAGGCGCTTATTCGACACAAGAATATTGATACACAATTCAAGACTTTGGATAAACCCTAGGTGAAGTAAAGAGACAAACAGTCATGAGTGCTTTAAGCGATGCGATTGGTCAGTTTGGCGGAGCTGTGGACGCTCTTTCCAGTTTGCTCGGGGCCGACCCAAATGCGGTCAAGGGATTTGACGCTGCAATCTCCCAAGCTCAGGCTGATGCTGCTGCCGATCGCCGGCCAGAAGCGCGACCTGTATCGCGCGCTGCGGCACAACCAGTTCACCAGCAAGACGGCATGGCAGGACGCCGAGGCGGCTATGTGGACGATGCCGCGCAGCTGGTCGTGCAGCAGCGCCGCCTCCCCGAGGTGAGGGCACGTATTACAGCTGGGGCCACCGCTATGCGAGCATCGGGCAGATGAAGCGCAACTACGGCGGCATATGCTGCAAGATCGCGTTCTGAGAGGCGCCGGGCGCGGCGCCGGTCGGCGGCCTGCGGCACTACGTGTATTATCTCAAGGGCACGTACTACAGCTGGGGCGCCAACTTCGCCAATCTTGAGCAGATCAAGCGCGGCTATCAGGGCATCTGCTGCAAGATCGTGTTCCAGCCGGGCGCTACGCCGCCTTCAGCCGGTCGCGGAACTGCTTCCTGAACTTGGCGACTTTCGGGGCGATGATGACCTGGCAGTAGCCGGCGAAGGGATTGCGGGCGAAATAATCGTCGTGCTCGGGCTCCGCCGGGTAGAAGGTGGTCAGCGGGACGATCTCCGTGGTCAGGGGCGCGGGCCAGATCTGCTCGCGGGTGATCTCGTCGAAGACGGCGTGCGCCGTCGCCGCCTGTTCGTCGCCGTCGGTCAGGATGATGGAGCGATATTGCGGGCCGACATCGTTGCCCTGCCGGTTGCGTGTCGTCGGATCGTGGGTGACGAAGAAGACGCGCAGCAGGTCGGCGTAGCTGACCTGTTCGGGGTCATAGGTGACGCGCACCACCTCGGCATGCCCGGTGCGGCCGGTGCAGACATCCCGGTAGGTCGGGTTCGACTTGGTGCCGCCGGCATAGCCCGACTGCACGCGCGAGACGCCGCGCAATTCCTTGAACACCGCCTCGGTGCACCAGAAGCAGCCGCCGCCCATCACCGCCATTGCCTCAGCCATGGCCTTCCTCCGCTCTCTGCCGTCCCACAGATGAGGGGCGCGGGGCCGGTCGCACAAGATACAGCGGCAGCACGCCGTAGTCCTTGGCCGTCCGGGTATGACCGGCATAGTCGCAGGTGACGGCCGGGAACGGCTCCAGCGCCATTTCGCAGGCGAAGGCCTCGGTCGCGTAGATGCGGCCCGGCGGTGTCACCGGCTCGATCCGTGCCGCCCGCGTCATTGTCGTGCCGGCGTATTTGTCCGCCCGCTGCACCGCGTCGTGGACCGGCAGCAGGGCGCCGTGGTCGAGGGCGAGGCGCGGGGTCAGGAAGGTCGGCAGCCCCATCGCGGCCAGCC
>NZ_BANB01000089.1 GCF_000964365.1 Acidisphaera rubrifaciens HS-AP3
AAGCCCCCGCCGGAGCCGCGGCCGGCCGACCCGCGCCAGACGGATGGGCGGCCGATGGACCCGCGGCAGGTCGACCTGCGCCTCGTGCCCGGCGGCGTCGCGCTCACCTCCGGCCTCAGCGCCCACGGGGTCGGCAAGACGTACAAAAAGCGGCCGGTCGTGCGCAACGTGTCGATCAACGTCCGCCGCGGCGAGGCGGTGGGGCTGCTGGGTCCGAACGGGGCGGGCAAGACCACGACGTTCTACATGATCGTGGGCCTCGTGAAGCCCGACACCGGCACCATCACCCTCGACGGCGCCGACATCACCACGCTGCCGATGTATCGCCGCGCGCGCCTCGGCATCGGCTACCTGCCGCAGGAGGCGAGCGTGTTCCGCGGCCTCAATGTCGAGCAGAACGTGATGGCGGCACTTGAGGTCGTCGAATCCTCGGCCGAGCAGCGGCGGCTGATGCTCGACGAGTTGCTGTCGGAGTTCGGCATCGGCCATCTGCGCCGCACCCCGGCACTCGCGTTGTCCGGCGGCGAGCGGCGGCGGCTTGAGATTGCCCGGGCGCTTGCGACGCAGCCGGGCTACATCCTGCTCGACGAGCCGCTGGCCGGCATCGACCCGATCGCGGTCGGCGAAATCCGCGATCTGGTGTCGCATCTCAAGCATCGCGGGATCGGCGTGCTCATCACCGATCACAACGTACGCGAGACGCTGGAGATCATCGATCGCGCCTACATCATGCACGATGGCCAGGTGCTGATGGAGGGACGGCCGCACGAGGTCGTGGCGCACGAGGACGTGCGTCGCGTCTACCTCGGCGAAAGGTTCAGTCTGTAGGATCGCATGGCGACGATCGCGCGCCCCGCCGTGCCGTTTTCTCGATCCGGGCTGAACTGACCCATGGCCATCGGACCACGCCTCGATCTGAGGCAGACGCAATCGCTGGTGATGACGCCGCAGCTGCGGCAGGCCATCAAGCTGCTGCAGTTCTCGAACATGGAGGTCGCGGGCTTCATCGAGGAGGAGCTCGAGCGCAATCCCCTGCTCGAACGCGACGAGCGGCCGGACCTGCCGGATGTCGAGCGCGCGGCGATCGATCAGCGGCCGGTGGCGAACGGCGTCGCCGACGCGGCCGATCATGTGCGCGGAGAGACTTTGCCGACGGCGGCGGAGACGCCGCTCGATTTCGACCATGCGGAAACCTATGACGCGGGCGGCGTCGCCGACGGCGCGCCCGACGGCGGCATGGGCGGCAGCCTCGGCGGCGGGATGGACGGCGGACGCGGCGGACGGGCGGACTTCGCCACCGATGACCGCGGCATCGAGGATCTGGTCGAAAGCCCGCGCAACCTGCGCGACCATCTCGGCGAGCAGCTGCGCCTGAGTTTCGGCGACGCCGCCGACCGGCTGATCGGCGCGCATCTGATCGCGCTGCTCGACCCGGCCGGACGGCTGACGGCGGCGCCGGAGGCGATCGCGCGGACGATGGGCGTGGACCTCGACCGCGTGGAGGCCGTGCGCGCGCGGATGATGCGCTTCGATCCGGTCGGCCTGTTCGCCCGCGACCTGCGCGAATGCCTCGCGGCTCAACTTGCGGAAAAGAACCGGCTGGACCCGGCGATGGCGGCCCTGCTCGACAATCTCGATCTGCTGGCGCGGCGCGAGATGCGGCGGCTGATGACCGTGTGCGGCGTCGATGCCGAGGACATGGCCGAGATGGTCGCCGAGGTGCGGGCGCTCGACCCGAAGCCGGCCGCGGCCTGGGACCACGCTCCCGCGGTCGCCCTGATCCCCGACGTGCTGATGCGTGCGACGCCCGACGGCGGCTGGATGCTGGAGCTCAATCCGGCGACGATGCCGCGCGTCCTCGTCAACCAGAGCTTCTATGCCAAGGTGGTGCCGCGTGCGGACCGGCAGGAGCGCAGCTTCCTCGCCGAACGGCTGCAGACCGCGAACTGGCTGGTCAAGTCGCTGCAGCAGCGGGCGCAGACCATCCTCAAGGTCGCCGCCGAGATCGTACGCCAGCAGGACGGATTTTTCCGCCACGGCGTCGCGCATCTGCGGCCGCTGATCCTGCGCGACATCGCCGACGCGGTGGAGATGCACGAAAGCACCGTCAGCCGCGTCACCGCCAACAAGTATATCGCGACGCAGCGCGGCACGTTTGAGCTCAAGTATTTCTTCACCACCGCGATCGCCGGCACCAGCGGCGAGACCCACAGCGCGGAAGCCGTCCGCCATCGCATCCGCGCCCTTGTCAGCGCCGAGACCGCTGACGACATCCTGTCAGACGATGCCATCGTGGCCGCCCTGAAGCGCGAAGGCGTGGACATCGCGCGGCGGACCGTGGCCAAATACCGCGAGGCGCTGCGTATCCCGAGTTCGGTCCAGCGCAAGCGGGAGAAGGCCGTGCCGGCCTGACCCGTCTGGACCCGGACGGAGGGTCGCGCGGCGCGCAAAGAGGGCGGCCGCACGGACAGACATGCGGGGGCGGCTGCCGGCCTGTCGGACACCCAGGCGCCGCACGGTGCGCGCGCCCACCGAAAGCCCCTCGAAGGGCGGGAGACGGTCAGCATGCAGATCACGGTTTCCGGCAAACAGGTCGAATTGTCGGATGCGCTGCGTACCCGCGTGGTCGAACACCTAGATACGATCACACGAAAGTATTTCGACCATGCGCTGGAGGTCGGCGTCACCTTCAGCCGCGCGCGCAGCTTTTTCACCTGCGACATCAACATGCATGCCGGTCGCGGACTGACGCTGCGCGGCGAGGGCGAGGCGGCGGACGCGCATGCCGCCTTCGACGACGCCGCCGAGCACATCGCCAAGCGCCTGCGTCGCTATCGCCGCCGCGTCAACGAGCATGCCCGCGACCTCGCGCATCGCGAACGCCCGGAGCCCGCGCGGCAATACGTGCTGCGCCACGAGGACGAGATACCGGCGGCCAACAGCGACGCCGGCGCGAACGTGTCGCTATCCTCCGCCTATGCCACGGTGGTCGCCGAATATCCGACGGAGATCGCGCTCCTATCGGTCGGCGAGGCGGTCATGCGCATGGACCTCGCGGATCAGCCGGTGATGATGTTCCGCAACAGTTCGTCAGGCGAGCTGAACGTGGTCTATCGCCGCCCGGATGGGCATGTGGGCTGGATCGACACCAGCGCCGCCCGCGATCGCTGACGCGCCGGGTGTTGCCGGCGACGCGGCCCGCGCTCGGCGGCCGCGTCGCCTGTCCCGCGTGTCGTCCGGGCGTCAGTGCACCAGGGCTGCCAGCATTTCGTGCTGACGGATGGCGGCGATCGCCACATCCCGGTCCTCGGTCACCGCCATCGGCGTCCCGTCGGCCCCGAAGATCGCGAAGGCGGTGGCGCCGTTGACGACCACCGGCTTGACATAGGCGATCTGCGAGACGCCGAGCCGGGCGAGCTGGTCGACGGAAATCGTATGCGGATCGAAGTGAACGGCCGCGCTGGGACCGCTCGGCTGCATGTCGATCTGTTCACGTGCGTTCATCGGTCTTCTCCTTGCCGACCATCGCATCCCATCGGTGGCGATGCGGCGGTCGCGTCATGTTCGGGACGCGCCGCGTCCCGTCGATTGCCTCGATGGGCGGTCAGGACCCGCCCGGGCCGTCCAGTACCCGCCCGTTGCCCGCCGCCTCGCGCGGCGCCGCGGCGGCGCCGTTGCGCGCCGGACGGGCGATCTCGATCGTGCGCACCCGCACTTCCGGCTGCGGGCGCATGAGATCGACATGCAGCAGGCCGTTGTCGAGCCACGCCCCCTTCACCTCGATCCCCTCCGCCATGACGAATGCCCGCTGGAACTGACGCGCCGCGATTCCGCGGTGGAGGAACACCCGCCCATGGCCGTCATCCTGCTGGCGGCCGCGTATGACGAGCTGATTGTCCTCCTGCGTGATCTGCAGGTCGTCCATCGTGAAGCCCGCGACCGCGAGCGTGATGCGCAGCCCGTTGGGGCCCGTCTGCTCGATGTTGTAGGGCGGGTAGCCGTCCGACGCCGTCTTGGACGCCCGCTCAAGCATCTGCTCGAGATGGTCGAAACCCAGGAACAGCGGCGAGGTGAAAACGCGGGTCGTCATGGGCGGCCTCCTCGGATCGGAGCGAAGCGGTGCCGGCACCCGAGAGCGGCATGCCGGCCCGAGGGATGTTGGCAGTGCCGCGACGGCTTGCAAGCCTCCCACTGCCACGCCTATTTCCGGCACGTGGACACGTCTCACCCCTACCCGTCTGAAAGCCTGGCGATCCGGCTGGTTCCCGATCCGGTGCTGCGGCGGCGCGCGCGCCCCGTCACATCCGACGACGCCGAGACGGTGCGGGGCCTGGTGCCGCGCATGTTCGCCAGCATGTACGCGGCCCCCGGGATCGGCCTCGCCGCGCCGCAGGTGGGCGTATCGCTGCGGCTCGTCACCATCGACCTGATGCCGGACAACCGGCCGGCGCCGATGGTGCTGGTCAACCCGGAGATCGTCGCCGCGAGCGAGGCGACGGCGACCCGCGAGGAAGGCTGCCTGTCGCTGCCCGGCCAGTACGCCGACGTCACCCGCCCGGCGCAGGTGCGGGTGCGCTACACCGACCTCGACGGCGTCCGCCACGACGTGGAGGCCGACGGGCTGCTGGCCGTGTGCCTGCAGCACGAGATCGACCATCTCGACGGGGTGCTGTTCGTCGATCATCTCTCGCCGCTGAAGCGCAACATGCTGCTGCGCCGGCTGGCCAAGGAGCAGCGGCAGAAGCGGGACGGCGGATGAGCACCGCCGCGCTGCGGCTCGCCTTCATGGGCAGCCCGGCCTTCGCCGTCCCGGCCCTGCAGGCCCTGCACGCAGCGGGTCACACGATCGCCGCCGCCTATACGCAGCCGCCCCGTCCCGCCGGGCGCGGCCAGGC
>NZ_BANB01000088.1 GCF_000964365.1 Acidisphaera rubrifaciens HS-AP3
AGATCGCCACGATCCCTGGGAGCCCGAGGAAGCCTCCTCGCGCCGCTGCGTGCGCATCTCAACGTGGCCGGCCTCGGCCATGTCTCGGAAGTCGCCGATGGTGATCCGCCGCATCATCCGGGCGGCTGTCCCTTTCAGGCTTGGTCGCTGGGCGAACTGATCCGCATCGAAGCCATGCTGGACGATGCGGTGCCGAGCGGGCAGACATGCTCATGAGCCTCGACCCGATCTTCGCCACCGCGGAAGGCCAACGGCTGCTTGCCGCGCGCGACGGCGTGCCCTGGCGCCGCTGGGGCCCGTATCTGAGCGAGCGTCAGTGGGGCACGGTGCGCGAGGATTACAGCCCGCACGGAACAGCTTGGGACTACCTTCCGCACGACCATGCACGCAGCCGCGCCTATCGCTGGGGCGAGGATGGCCTGGCGGGCTTTTCCGACACCCGCCTGTCCTGGTGCCTCTCGCTCGCCCTCTGGAACGGCAACGATCCGATCCTCAAGGAACGGCTGTTCGGGCTGACCAACAGCGAGGGCAACCACGGCGAGGACGTCAAGGAGCTTTACTACTTTCTCGACGGCGTCCCGAGTCACGCCTACATGCGGATGCTCTACAAGTATCCGCACGCCGCCTTCCCATACGAGCGGCTTATCCAGGAGAATCGCAGGCGTTCGACTGCCGAGCGCGAGTTCGAATTGATCGACACCGGCATCTTCGACGAGGGGCGCTATTTCGATGTCGTGGTCGAGTGGGCCAAGGTCTCGCCCGATGACTTGCTTCTGGTGGTCACGGCTCACAACCGCGGGCCGGAGGCCGCCTCGCTGCACGTCCTGCCACAACTCTGGGCGCGCAACGATTGGTCGTGGGGATCGGACGGGCCGGCGGTCCCACGCCCATCGCTGCGTGTGCGCGACGGCGCCGTGCTGGCGGAGCATCATGCCGAGGCCGCAAGAGTGTTCGAGGTCGAGGTCGAGGGCGACGCCGCGTGGCTGCTCTGCGAGAACGAAACAAACCTCGCACGCCTGTTCGGGTTGCCGGCGGGTGGTCCGGTAAAGGACGGCATCAACGACGCCGTCGTGTATGGGCGGCGGGACGGCCTGAGTGACGCGGGCGTCGGTACCAAATGCGCCGCGCATCACGTCCTGCACCTGCCTGCACACGGGTCCGCGACCGTGCGCGCGCGCTTCCGCCCGACCGACGGGGCGCCCGGCTTCGCCGTGTTCGACGACGTACTCGCGTCGCGGCGCGCAGAGGCCGACGCGTTCTATGACGCGCTGCAAGCCGGCATGACGGACCCGGACGCGAGGCTGGTGCAGCGCCAGGCCTTCGCCGGCCTGCTCTGGTCGAAGCAGGCCTATGTCTACTATGTCCGACGCTGGCTGCAGGGCGATCCGGGACAGCCGCCGCCGGCGCGTCAAGGCACGGGCCGCAACGCAGGATGGCATCACCTTGACGCCGACGACGTGCTGGCGATGCCGGATACGTGGGAATATCCGTGGTTCGCGGCCTGGGATCTCGCGTTTCACTGCCTCGCCTTCACGCCGATCGATCCGGATTTCGCCAAGCAGCAACTCCTGCTGCTGACGGGCGATCGCTATGCGCATCCGAACGGGCAGCTTCCGGCCTATGAATGGGCGTTCGGCGACGTCAACCCGCCCGTGCAGGCCTGGGCGGCCCTGCGCATCTTCCAGATGGACCGTATGATGAGCGGGCAGGCCGACCGTGCGTTCCTGGAGCGTTGCTTTCACCGGCTCGCGCTCAACTTCACATGGTGGGTCAACCGCAAGGACGCCGACGGGCGCAACGTCTTCGGCGGCGGCTTCCTTGGCCTGGACAACATCTCCGTGTTCGACCGTTCGGCGGCGCTGCCCGGCGCTGGCGTCGTCGATCAGTCCGACGGCACCGCCTGGATGGCGATGTACTCGCTCAACCTGATGCGGATCGCGCTCGAGCTCGCGGTCGCCGATCCCGTCTACGAGTCGATGGCACTCAAGTTCTTCGAGCATTTCCTGCTGATCGCAGAGGCGATGACCACCACCGGCGGCGTGGGCCTGTGGAACGAGGAAGATGGGTTCTTCTACGACGTGCTTCGGCGACCGGACGGCACGGGTATCCCGCTCCGGATGCAGACGATCGTAGGCCTCATCCCGCTGTTTGCCGTCGAGGTGATCGACGGTGCGGCGATCGACCGGCTTCCGGAGTTCCGCGCCGGGCTGCTGGCGGTGCTGCGGCGGCGTCCGGAGCTGGCGGCGTTGATCTCGCGCTGGTCGGTCCCCGGCTCGACCGACCGCCGTCTCCTGTCGCTGTTACGCGGCCACCGGATGAAATGTCTTCTCGCGCGCATGCTCGACCCGGCGGAGTTTCTTTCGCCCCACGGCGTCCGCGCCCTGTCGCGCCGCCACCGCGAGCATCCGTTCGAGCTCGACATCGACGGTGTGCGACTCGCCGTCGGATACGAGCCGGGCGAGGGCCTGTCGGCCGTCTTCGGCGGCAACTCGAACTGGCGCGGTCCGATCTGGATGCCGGTCAACCTGCTGCTGATCGACAGTCTGCATGAATTTCAGCGCTATTACGGCGACGACTTCCTGGTGGAATATCCCACCGGTTCCGGCGAAAGGCTGCCATTGGGCGTCATTGCTGAACGTCTGGCGTCGCGCCTCGGCGGGCTCTTCCTGCGCGACGCGCAGGGACGCCGGGCGGTGTGGGGCGACAGCGCGGTGCTTCAATCGGACCCGCATTTCCGCGACCACATCCTGTTCCACGAATACTTCCACGGCGACGACGGCAGGGGTCTCGGCGCCTCGCACCAGACCGGCTGGACCGCCTGCATCGCCCTCCTTCTCGGCGGCCCCGACGGCGTATGGCAGCGTGTCTGCCGTGCGTGCGGCTGACGGTCGCGCGGCGGCGATGTGGCGCCGGAACCCCTCATAACGGCGAGCACCGGTGCCTATCCTGAGGCCTTCGTTGCGCGTGTCGGGTGTCTGGCGCCACGCAGCGCGTCACGAAGCGGGGCGCATCAGCCGGGACGACGCGCCGGCTCGATCTTGCCCGTATCGATGAACTGCCGGTGGCGGACAATCTTGCCACGCCTCACCTCCCAGATATGGGAATAGTCGACCTCCACCTGCTTGCCCGTCGCCCGATTCGTCCCTTTGAATCGCCCCACCGACACGACCTTCTCGCCGTCGCAGATGAATTCGTGCGGTGTCAGGGTGTAAGGCTCCCATTCCCGCATCGCCGGCAAGAGCATGCCTTCGAGCACTTTCTGCGGGCCGCGGCCATCGACCGTGTAGTCCATCATGGTGATCCACTCGATGTCATCGGACATCAGGGCCAGTGCACCGCCGGCGTCGCCAGCGGTCAGTTTCGCATAGAGCTCTTGGACGATCTCCAGGGGCGTTCTCATCACGGACGTCCTTCACTTGATATGCCAGCCGCCTCGTTGCACGGGTCCCGAGCGCATCAGCCGCCGCCGACCTTCTCGACATCCCCATGCGCCGGGCCGGGTGCAGCACTGCTCCGGGCGGTCTCCGCCGCGGGCGCCCCCCCGCCGGAGTCCGTGATCAATCCCGTCCCGCGGCGGAACGTGAGATAGGCCCACAGCCAGTCAAGCATCACGATCATCCGGTTCCGGCCGCCGACCAGGAAGCCGACGTGAACCACGCCCCAGAGCCACCAAGCGATGGCACCGCGCAGGCGCACGAGACCGAAATCGGCAACGGCCGCCTGACGTCCGATGGTAGCGAGGCTCCCGAGATGGCGGTAACGGAACGGCTCCGGCTGCGGCGCTCCTGTCAGCCGCGCGCGGATGACACGCGCGACGTAGGCGCCGCCTTGCTTGGCCGCCGGGGCAAGACCCGGCACCGGCTGACCGTGCCATCCCCGACTGGACGCGGTGTCGCCAACAGCGAAGACCCCATTCAAGCCAGGCACCGACAGATCGGGTTCCACCGGCACCCGGCCGGCACGGTCGGCGGACACTCCCAACCATCGCGCCGCCGGCGACGCCATGACGCCGGCGGCCCAGAACACGGTCCGTACCGGTAAGATCTCACCGGAGACGACGACATGGTCGGCGGCAATTGCATCCACCCGGTTGCCGGCCCGCACCTCCACTCCGAGCCGTTCCAGCGTCAGGCGCGCCTCGCGCGAGAGGGGCTCCGGGAACGTCGCGAGCAGCCGTGGGCCGGCCTCGACCAGCAGGATCCTTGCTGCGGACGGGTCGATGACGCGGAATTCCCCCTCCAGCCCATGTGCCGCAAGTTCCGCGATGGCACCCGCAAGCTCGACGCCGGTCGGGCCGCCCCCGACGATCACGAAGGTGAGCCACGCGGCGCGGTCGGCGACGTCCTCTGCGTTCTCCGCCTCCTCGAAGGCGCGTAGCAGACGGGCGCGCATGGCGGTGGCGTCCTCGACACTCTTGAGACCGGGCGCGAAGGGTGCCCATTCGTCGCGGCCGAAATAGCTGTGGCGCGCGCCGGTTGCGATAACGAGGTAATCGTACGGGATGCGGCCGCGGTCGAGGACGACTGCCTTCTCCTCGACCGCGATGCCCGTCACTTCGCCCAGCAGCACGCGCGCATTCTCGTGTCGCCGAAGCATGCCGCGTATAGGTGTCGCGATGTCTCCCGGTGACAGGCTCGCCGTCGCCACCTGATACAGAAGCGGCTGAAAGAGATGATAGTTACGACGGTCGATCAGCGTCGTCCGGCACGGCGCGCCGCGCAGGCCGCGCACGGCGCTGATCCCGCCGAAGCCACCGCCCACGACGACGACGTGCGGCAGCGACGACGGGGCGGCGCTCACGGACGGGCGCCCAAGCCATTCGCCAAGACGGCCCGCGGCACGCGTCAGGGCGACAACCAGGAGCAGCGCCCAGTATGGCCGCACATCGGCGGATGCGAGCCAGGGGCTCGTGATTGCCAGCACACCCAGCGCGGCCAGGGGAAACATCGCACCGAGGCGGCGGGTGAGCCAGTCGGACACGGTGGCGATCCGCGCAACCCCGGGCACCGCGCTGCGGTGGGCGCCGCGACGCAGCAGCCGGTCAAACGAGAACGGTCCGGCACCGTAGACGAACAGCGAGACGAGCAGCGCGGCCCACAGCAGCCTCGCATCCGGCCCGAAGCCGGCAACCGGCAGGAATACGGCCTGCAGGACTAGCGCCAGCGCGCCCAGCCGGGTGAACAGACCCAAGGCGAGCAGCACCGGACAGATCGCCTGTATGGCGACACCGGGACTTGAACTGGTGATTTCCTGCAGCAGCGCGGGTTGCCATGCGACCATCGCGTGAGCACCCGGGGCGCCCATCATCTGATGCACCCCGGCGACGATGAACACGGGTGCCAGCCACAGACGAATCAGCAGCGACAACCACGGCGCGAGGAGTGCCTCCGTCGTGCGGGCACCGACGCCCATACCGTCCACGATGCGCCGCATTATCCGCCTCCCGCCGGTGGCCGCTCCGCGCCGCACCGGCGACGAAGCCGCGTCGCACGGTGTCGGCGCCGCGTCGCCGGCCGCGCCCGGAGGGCGACGGCGATGATCGGTATCACTGCGGCGTCCTCCCGGTTCGAACCACACCGACGATCCGATGAGGCCGGCATGACTGGCCAATGCCGAACCCGCATCGTCCCGATGTCCTGGACGTGACGGGAGAGCCGCATATCTGGACGTGGCCTGACGTGTAGACCGGGCCGCACCGACGAACGGCGAGCGACCGGCCATGTGCCTCGCTGATCACCGAACCGTGTGCGGGCGACAAGATAGCTGTTGTGGTATCGATGTTACGGTCTTTGGTCGGATGGCAGAGCCTGCTCGTGCCGGCCTACTGCGTGGACTGACCCACCGCCCCGACGCGCCCCGCCTTGACGCGCCTGGCACATCACCCTGTGCATCAGTCGCCGTGCCGTGCTGCTTCCCCGCGGCCGATCATCGAGGCGGACACAATGACGTGCCAGCCGGGACGTGCAGGCCGGTCGGCGGCCAATGCTGTGCTTTCAGCGGAGCCTATGGTATGCCGCGATGGCGGATTTCCGTGCAGGATGACGGCAACACAGAGAGAGCCCGATGGAACTCAAGGAAATCCGTTATTTCCTTGCGCTGAGCACAACCCTCAACTTCACCAAAGCGGCGGAGGCGTGCAACGTCAGCCAGCCGGCGCTTACGCGCGCCATTCAGAAGATGGAGGAGGAGCTGGGGGGTCTGTTGTTTTCGCGCGAGCGCGGCAACACCCACCTGACCCAACTCGGCCGTCTCATCGAACCGCATTTGGCCGAGGTCGCCGCGCGGGCTGGCGAAGCGAAGCGGACCGCCTCGCGCTTTCTTAAGCTGGAGAAGGCGAGTCTTGCGCTGGGCGTGATGTGCACGATTTCGCCGGTGCAGTTCGTGGGGTTCATGGCACGCTTCAGAGCGAGCAATCCCGGCATCGACGTCACCATCCTCGAAGCCACCCCGAACCGGCTCTGCGATCTCCTGGAGAAGGGGGAGCTGGACGTGGCGTTGATGGCGCGCCCCGACGGTTTTCCGGAGCCGCTGCGGGCTTCCGAACTGTATCCCGAGAGGTTCGTCGTCGCCTGCTCCGCGGGACATCGATTCGCTACGAAGCGCAGCGTGAACATGGCGGAGCTCGACGGGGAGTTCTACCTCTCCCGGATCAATTGCGAGTTCTACGAGTTCCTCACCGATCGTTGCCGCGAGCAAGGCGTCGGTCTCGTCTATTCGTATCAGAGCGAACGTGAAGACTGGATCCTGACGATGGTCGCGGCCGGCCTGGGCATTTGCTTCCTGCCCGAGAACACCGCCATCTTTCCGGGCGTCGTCGGGTGCCCGGTCGTCTCCCCCTCGGTCACACGGAGTGTCTGCGTCGTCACGGTTGCCGGTCGCCGATCGTCACCACCGCTCAAGGCGTTCCTCACTGCGGTGCGGCGCTATCCGTGGCAACGATCCGCGATCGCGGGCGATCCAGGCGACCTCGGAGCGGGCGATCGATCCGCGGCGTGACCGTGTCGGTGCGGCGGGCGGGGCCTATCATCCCGCGCTGATCGCGCCCTCGCGAGCGCCCGGTGCCGACTGCGCGGTGCCGTTGCGGTCAGGTCGCCGACGAGCTTGCTGCCGGAGGTCGGGCGGATAACGGGGGGCGGGCGGCGGGTCGTCAGGCGACCGTGCAGTGGCAATCAGCAGATCGAGATCCCGGCCGGCAAAGGCGCACATGGTCGGCTGGCTGACAGGCAGCCGCATCCTCCGGTCCAGGCGGCCGGCGGGGCCATAGCGATGCAGACACCAGCCGCCGTGCAGGGCGCACCAATAGCCGCCCTCGGCGTCCACCGCCGCGCCGTCGCGCACGCCCAGTGCCGGCGGCGTGGTGACGAAGCGGCGCGGCGTCCCCTGTCTGCCGTTCCCGACGTCGAAGGGAAAGGCAGACACCGTCCGGCGGCGGCTGTGGGCGAGGTAGAAAACGGTCTTGTCCGGGCTCCAGGCCATGCCGTTATGAAACTCCGCCGCATCGGGCTGAGGGTGCAGCCCGTCGCCGAGGGTGAAGCTGTGCAGGCGCGCCGGCTCCGGGGGCGCCTGGGGCGGCCCGATGGGATCGAACATCGTCCCGAGCCAGAAGCGGCCGTGGCTGTCGGGGGCCCCTTCGTTGAAACGGTGCAGGCGAGGATCAAAGGGCGGCGCCAGCGGCGCGAGGTCGCCGGTCCGCAGGCCCAGACGGAACAGACCGGAGCGAAGCGCGACGATCGCGTCAGCGCGGTCCCGCGTGAGGGCGAAGGCACCGATGTCGGCGGGTAGCCGCCACGTTCGGACCATTCCGGATGAAACGATCAGCCGATGCAGGGCCGGTGCCTTCAGGTCGATTCAGTAGACGGCATCCTCCGCGGCGACTTAGGTCGGGGATACACCGATCGCGGCATCCGCCGCCAGCAAGACACAATTTTCTCCCGAACGCCGGCGGAGGCGCAGCGTTGTAGACTGCATTGCAGGAGGCGCGGCGATGAACGTCAGCGAGTTTGTTTGGCATCGCCTGAACGAATGGGGCATCAAGCGTGTCTATGGCTACCCGGGCGACGGTGTCGGCGGGCTTGACGTCGCGCTGGAGCGTGCGCGTGACACGATGCAATATGTGCAGGTCCGCCACGAGGAAATGGCGGCGTTCATGGCCTCGGCCCACGCGAAGTTCACAGGCGAGGTGGGCCTTTGCTACGCCACGTCCGGGCCCGGCGCCATCCACCTGCTGAACGGGCTCTACGACGCCAAGATGGATCATGTCCCGGTCGTCGCGATCGTCGGCCAGCAGGCAAGGTCCGCGATAGGCGCGCACTATCAGCAGGAAGTCGACCTGCAGTCGCTGTTCAAGGACGTGGCCGCGGATTTCGTCGCCATGGCGAGCGTGCCCACGCAGGTGCGCCATCTCATCGACCGCGCTGTCCGCATCGCCAGCACGAGACGCACGGTGACCTGCGTTATCCTCCCAAATGATTTGCAGGAACTCGACTATACGGACCCGCCACTCGTCCACGGCACGACGCACACGGGGATCGGCTATGCCGGCCCCGCCCGGCTGCCGTCCGAGGACACGCTGCGCGCTGCCGCCGAGGTGCTGAACGCGGGCACGAAGGTCGCGATGCTGGTCGGTGCCGGTGCGCTCGGCGCCACCGACGAGGTGATCGCGATGGCCGAAAAGCTGCAGGCGGGCGTGGCCAAGGCGCTGCTGGGCAAGGCGGCGGTGCCGGATGATCTGCCCTTCGTCATCGGCGACATCGGACTGCTGGGAACGAGGCCGTCCTGGGACCTGATGCAGGCCTGCGACACGTTCCTGATGGTCGGCTCCGCTTTTCCCTACAACGAGTTCCTGCCCAAGCCCGGCAGCGCGCGCGGCGTGCAGATCGACATCGACGGCACGCGAACAAGCCTGCGCTATCCGATGGAGGTCAACCT
Source organism: Acidisphaera rubrifaciens HS-AP3 (assembly GCF_000964365.1). Taxonomy (GTDB): domain Bacteria; phylum Pseudomonadota; class Alphaproteobacteria; order Acetobacterales; family Acetobacteraceae; genus Acidisphaera; species Acidisphaera rubrifaciens. Next base: position 8,929 of record NZ_BANB01000088.1, read on the forward strand.
CATCGGCGACAGCGCCACCACCCTGCGCGCCCTGTTGCCCATGCTGACGCAGAAGGAACCGGGTCGCTGGCGCGCGGATATCGAGCGTGACGTGGCCGGGTGGTGGAAGACGCTTGACGACCGTGCCATGCAGCCGGCCGATCCGATCAATCCGCAGCGCGTATTCCGCGAATTGTCCCTACGCCTGCCTGATCTCTGCATCCTCACTGGCGACAGCGGCTCGATCACCGACTGAACGGCCGCGACCTGAAGATGCGCCGGGGCATGATGGGATCGCTCTCCGGCAGCCTCGCATCCCTCGGCGCGGCGACGCCGTATGCGATGGCAGCGAAGATGGCGTTTCCGGGGCGGACCGTCATCGCCTTCATCGGCGATGGCGCCATGCAGATGAACGGTCTGAACGTCATGATCACTATCTCCAACTAATGGAAGGAGTGGTCGAACCCGCATCTGATCGTCATGGTGCTGAACAATCAGGACCTCAATCAGGTGACATGGGAGGAGCGGGTGCAGCTCGGCGCAGGCAAGACGCCTTCGACGCAGACGATTCCCGATTTCGCCTACCACACCTATGCCGAGTTGCTCGGGCTGCGTGGTATCGTCGTGCGCGACCCGGAACGTGTCGGCGCCGCCTGGGACGAGGCGCTTTCGGCGGACCGGCCAGTCATCCTCAACGTCTACACCGATCCGAACGTCCCGCCGCTACCGCCGCACATCACACAGAAGGATGCGAAGAACTTCATGACCATGATGCTGAGCGAACCGGAACTCGGCAGCGTTATGAAGAACACCGCGAAGGAGGTCCTCGCGAGCGTGCTGCCAGGAAAGCGCTGAGCGATGGCGACACGCCGAAGCGGGCGCGTCGAAACTGGGCGCGCATCCGCCTATACGGTTCCCACCGACGGGCCGGAGGCGGACGGCACGTTTGCCTGGAACGCGACGACGATCGTGGTCGTTGAGGTCGAGGGCGGGGGGCCAGACCGGCCTGGGCTACACCTACAGCGATGGTTGCATCACCGCGTTGATCGCGGGGCCGCTGGCGGCGTGCATCCAGGGCTAGGACGTCATGGACCCGTGCTGACGTCGGAGGCGGTCGATGTGCAGGAGGCGGACATGACCCGCTGCGGCGGGGTGACCGGGTTCATGCAGGCGGCGCCGCTGTGCGAGGCCCACCACGTCGATCTGTCAGGCCATTGCGCCCGGCGCTGCATCTGCATGTCGCGTACGCGGCACTCCGGTTCCGCCATCTCGAATGGTTCCATGACCATGTTCGGATCGAGCACATGCTGTTCGACGGCGCGCCGGTGCCAAGCGGCGGCGTAATCCGCCCCGACCTGTCGCGCCCGGGCTTCGGCCTGGCGTTCAAGCGGCAAGACGCCGCCGCGGTATGAGGCCTAGGCGATGCGGGGACTGATCGCGCATCCGCCGTCTGGCGAGCGTCTCCGGCGTATCGTCGCCGAGCTGGACGAACTGGAGCGGCGGCTGGCGATTCCGCCGCGCGGCGTAGCGGGCCCACAGAACGCGCTGCGTGTGGGGGCAGCAGACAATCGGCGTCGCGTCGCAATCTGCCGTAAGCCCGTCAGACCGCCGAGCGCCGAAGCTGGGTCAGGTTACTGTTAGTCGGCTCGGCAAGCCGGCCGAGCGCGAGGCGTACGGTATCGGCAATGTAGCCGGGTGCCAGATGAGCGTAGTGTCGGGCGCAAATCGCCTCGCTGTTGCCGAGTGCCGCTGCGATGACGGCCATAGGCACGCCCCGCATCGCGAGCCGGCTCGCGAAACTATGCCGCAGACCATGGAAGCTGATTGGCGGAGTGATCGCGGCATGCACGCAAGCGTCGCGCAGCGGTCGATGCTGATGGGATTTTCCCCATGGTTGCTCATCGGCACGCGCCAAGACGAGGCTGCCCCCCGACATGCCCAGCATTTGTTGCCTTAGCAACTCCGTTGCCTCGTCCGTCAGGATAACGGTCCTGGGTTTTCCTGCCTTCGAGTGGCGCACTGTCGCGATGCGTGCGGTGATGTCGACGTCCTTCACCTGTAGTGCCGAGAGTTCGCCGTAGCGCATGCCGGTCAGCAGCGCGGCATGAACAATGGCACGGAAGTCGGGCGCACATGCGTTGATGAGACGGCGTGCTTCCTCGTCGCTTAGATATCTGACGCGTGCGGCCTGCGTTCCGTTGAACGGCTTAACCCGGCGCCACGCCTCATCAGTCTTGGCGTTGCCTTCCCGATAGGCGTGGTTCAAGGCGGCCCGCAGGACGGTCAGAACGCGATTTGCCGAGGCGCGGCGCGCCCGTTTGCAATCGCGCCCGGCTTGTGAGTATCGATGGCATGACGGCATGCATGTCGGGCTGCGCGGCGCGCCCGGGGCGGTTGCGAAGAACCCGGGCTCGTCGGGTCAAGGCGCGGTAGGCTCGCCGGCATGTGCAACCTCTACAGCCTGACCAAGGGCCAGGATGCGATCCGCGCGCTGGCCCGCGTGCTGCGCGACGAGGGCGGCAACCTGCCGCCGCTGCCGGGCATCTTCCCGGACTACGCCGCGCCGATCGTGCGCACCGGCGCCGATGGCGTGCGCGAGCTGGTGATGGCGCGCTGGGGCATGCCGTCACCGGCGTTCGCCCTCGCGGGCAAACGGGTGGACCGCGGCGTGACCAACATCCGCAACACCACCAGCCCGCACTGGCGCCGCTGGCTGGGGCCGCCCTCGCGCTGCCTCGTGCCGTTCACGTCCTTCTCCGAATCCGCGCGTCTCGCGGACGGGCGATCGGCTCCGGTCTGGTTCGCGCTCGACGACAGCCGCCCGCTCGCCTTCTTCGCCGGGATCTGGACACGCTGGACCAGCGTGCGGCGTGTGGCGGAGGGCGAGGTCACCGCCGATCTGTTCGGCTTCCTGACCTGCGACGCCAACGCCGAGGTCGCGGCCGTGCATCCCAAGGCCATGCCGGTCATCCTGACCGAGCCGGCAGAAATTGAGACCTGGCTGTCGGTGCCGTGGCAGGACGCCGCGGCTCTGCAGCGGCCGTTGCCGGGTGGGCGGCTGCGCGTGGTCGCGCGCGGGACGAAGGAGGACTGCGGGACGAAGGAGGACTGAGGATGCACGGGCGGCCGCCTGCGGCTGGCTCAGGCCGCCGCCCCAACGCATCGGTAGCAGGGTCTCCGGAGGCCACCGCGCCCCGGCTCCACGCACGGTCAGGTGACGTAGCGTTGGCGGAATGCCGACGGCGACAGGCCGGTCCATTGGTGAAAGGCGCGCGTGAAGGCGCTGAGTTCCGAATAGCCCAGCAGCAGGGCGATATCCGTCAGCGACAGATGCGGCAGGTCGAGCAGCAGCCGCGCCATCTCGTGGCGCAGCCCGCGCACGATGTCGGAATACTGCACGTTGTGCGCGCGCAGCCGGCGATACAGCGTCTGTTCGGCGAGCCCCAGCCGGGCGGCGACGGCGGGCAGGGCGGCGGTGCCGGTCGCCAGCCCCGCGCGCACTTCCTGATGCACGCGGCCGATGAAGTCGTCGGGCCGGACATCGCGCGCGGCGTCCGACAGGCGACGCTCGATCGCCGGCAGCGCGGTGACGTCCGGCGCCGGCATGTAGGCATCGAGGCATTCGCGCGGGAAGCGGATGGCGTTGCATCCGGCGAGGAAATAGACCGGCGCGCCGAGCAGCGCGTCGTGGGCGCGGCGGTCGGCCGGCGGCGCATGCTCGAACAGGATCTCCGTCGGTCGCCAGCAGTCGCCGGCCGCCGCGCGCACCAGGCTGAGAAAGGCACCGATGCTGAGTTCCGCATCCTGTCGCCGGGCGACGATCCGCCCGTCGCGTATCTGATAGGCGAGCGTCGCCTCGCCGGCCTCGATCCGCAGGCTGACGACGGATTGGTCCTGCAGCACCGGGAAATGTCTGGACAGGGACGACAATGCCGCGCCGAGGGTCGGTGAGTTGAACGCCGCCTCGCTGAGCGGCCCGAGCAGGTGGCGTGCGTGGCGTAGCCCGAAGCGCAGGCCGAGGCTGTCGATACGCAGCTCGCGCGCGGCCAGCTCGAACAGGCCGCAATAGCGGTCCAGCGGCAGCCGGGTCTCCGGGCAGCCGATCGCCGTGGGATCGATGCCGGCGCGGCCGAGCAGCTGCGCCGCGTCGCCGCCGTAGAGTGCGATCATCGCCTCGATGCCGGTGGCCGCGACCGCCTTCACGCCAGGCGTGGCGCGCGGCCGGCCGGTCTCCGCATGGTCTCCGGTTGGCGGCGCGCGGTAGTCCGAGGCCCTTTCTCCCATATCGCTGTGCCCACGAATTGGACAGAAACGCACGTTCCGCCGAACAAGACGGCAGTTTCGTCGAAACCTTAGCCGACATGCCTAAGACGGCATCATTCCCCGTCGAATGACGGGAAATGTCAAGCGCGGATGACGGCGCGCCGATACGACGCTGGCATGACGGCGGGGCGGGCGCCAGCGTCTGTTCCGGCCGCACACACGGGAGGCGCGCATGGACGAGCAGAGCGACGTGATGCCGGCTTCGGCGGCGCAGTCGGCGGTCCATCCCCCGACGCACCCGCTGGCGCCGCTGACGCCGGCCGAGTTTCTTGCCGCGGTGGCCGGCGTCCGCGCCGATGCCCGCTATGGCGCGGGCATCATGTTCGAAACGATCGAACTGTGCGAGCCGGACAAGGCGTCGGTCCGCGCATGGACGCCGGGCCAGCCGGTCCCGCGCCGCGCCCGCGCGAACGTCTTCCGCCTGCCGGAGGGACGCCTGTGGCGTCTGATCGTCGAACTGCCCGCCGGGACCGTCGTCGGCGCGCGCGAGGTGCCGGGCGCGCGGCCGATGATCCAGCTTGAACAATTCCTGGCGATCGAAGGGATCGTCCGCGCGCATCCCGACTTCCAGGCCGCCTGCGCCCGTCGCGGCATCACGGACATGTCCACGGTGTGCGTGGACCCGTGGTCCGCCGGCAGCATCGGCCGGACGGACGAGGCGGGCATGCATCTCGCCCACACGTTCTGCTGGCTGCGGCTGCGCGAGGACGAAAACTTCTACGCCCACCCGATCGAGGGCATCAACGCGGTGGTCGACCTGCTGCGTGGCGAGGTCGTGCGGGTGGACGATTACGGCGTCGTGCCCGTGCCGATGACGGAATACAATTACGCCGCGCAGTTCCGCGACAGCTTCCGCGCGCCGCTCAAGCCGCTCGACGTGGTGCAGCGGGAGGGGGCGAGCTTCACCCTCGACGGGCATTGCCTGAGCTGGGACAAATGGTCCCTCGTCGTCGGGTTCAATGCGCGCGAGGCGTTGACCCTGCACGACATACGCTATGACGGCCGGCCGGTCGTCTACCGCGCGTCGCTGGCCGAGATGGTCGTGCCCTACGGCACGCCGGATCGCGGGCATCCGCGCAAGAACGTGTTCGACATCGGCGAGTACGGCCTCGGCAAGCTTGCGAACTCGCTGCGCCTCGGCTGCGACTGTCTCGGCAACATCGCCTATCTCGACGCGCATCTGAACACGATGACCGGCGAGGTGATGACGATCGAGAAGGCGATCTGCATCCACGAGGAGGATGCGGGCATCCTGTGGAAGCACTGGGATTTCCGCACCGACCGGGCCGAGGTGCGGCGCGGCCGGCGGCTGGTGGTGTCGTGCATCTGCACCGTCGGCAACTATGAGTACGCGAATTACTGGTATTTCCGCCAGGACGGCGCGATCGAGTTCGAGATGAAGGCGACGGGCATCATCAACACCGCCGCCTGTCCGCCGGGCGCGCCGTCGAAATACGGCACGGAAGTGGCGCCCGGCGTCGAGGGGCATATCCATCAGCATGCGTTCTGCGCGCGGCTCGACATGGCGGTGGACGGCGACGCCAACAGCTTCGTCGAGTGCAATACCCATGCGGAGACGCCGGGGCCGGCCAATCCCTACGGCAATGCCTTTTATGTCGCCGAGACGGTGCTGGAGACCGAGCGTGCCGCCGCCCGCCGCGCCAATCAGGAGACGATGCGCTACTGGAAGGTCGTCAACAGCGCGCGGACGAACCATGTGGGACGCCCGGTCGGTTACCGCCTGGAGCCGGGACAGGTGCTGACGCCGTATTTCACGCCGGACTCCCCGTCCGGACGTCGCTCGTCCTTCGTGCAGAATCACATTTGGGTGACCGCCTTTGACCCGGAGGAGCGCTATCCGGGCGGCGAGTACATGAACCATTCCGACGGTCGCGGCGGACTGCCCGATTTCATCGCGGGGGACAGGTCGATCGTCGATGCGGACATCGTGCTGTGGCACGTCTTCGGCCTGCATCATCTGCCGCGCACCGAGGATTTTCCGGTCCAGCCCTGCATCAGCACCGGGTTCAAGCTGATGCCGTCGGGCTTCTTCGACCAGAATCCCGGCATCGACCTGCCGCCGGAGACGAATGCCGCGAGCGTTCTGGCGGGCGACGCTTGCTGCCACGCCGGCCATGGCGCAGGCTGATGTATCGCACCGCTTCGTGCGCCGACACACAAGAAGCCGCCCTTCGTTGCAGGAGTGACGACCGATGACGCAGCATGATCCCAAGCAAACGACGCGGCGGCGCGTACTCGGCGGCATCGCCGGCGGTCTGGCCGCACCCTTCGTCGCCCCGGCGTTGGCACAGGGCAACAAGCCGATCCGCGTCGCCCTCGCGGTCTGCCAGAGCGGCCCGGCCGGCGTCGCCGACCATGCCGACTATCTCAACGGCGCGCGCATGGCGGTCGACGAGATCAACGCCGCGGGGGGTGCGCGCGGGCGGCAGATGGTGCTCGACATCTATGACATCGACATCCTGACGCCCGAGGGGACGCAGACGACCTATCGCAAGATCGCGGCGGCGCGCCCGCATGCGTCCGGCACCGCGTTCTCGCTGATACCGCTGGTCTCGTTCGATGCGCTGTCGAGCTGGAAGGCGCCGCACCTGCACGGCAATCCCACCCTCGGCGGGTGCGAGGCCGTGAAGGCGCATCCGGACAAATACGGCATGATCTTCGAGGTCTGCCCGCCGGAGAATTACTACGGCCTGATGTTCCCCCGCTTCCTCGAGACGGTCGCGGGCGGCGGCGTGTGGAAGCCGATCAACAACAAGGTCCACATCGTCCGCGAGGCGCTCGCCTATAACCAGGGCATCGCGCGCGCCTGCGTGGCGGCGCTGAAGACCAGTAAGTTCGAGCTGGCGAAGATCACCGACATCCAGTTCCCGGTGCAGGACTGGGGCCCCGTGATGGAGGACCTGCATGCGAGCGGCGCCGGGTCAATCATGATCGACCACTGGGTCGGCGCGGAGGAGGCGGCGTTCTGCCAGACCTTCATCAGCGATCCGGTCAAGGGCGCGCTGGTGTATCTGCAATACGGCCCGTCACAGCCGGAGTTCCTCAATCTCGCGGGCGATGCCGCCAACGGCTTCGTCTGGTCGACCGTCATCGGCGCCTATGACGACGCGCGGGGCGCGGCGTTCCGGGCGAAATACAAGAAGCTGCATCCGGGCATCATGGGGCTATGCTACACGGCGAATGCCTATGACGCGATGCACATCCTCAAGGCCGCGTGGGAAAAGGCCGATCCCGACGATCTGGCAGCGGTCAATCAGGCGATCCGAACCAGCACGCATCGCGGCATCTGCGGCGCCTATACGTTCGAGCCCGGCATGCAGGCGGCGCTGCAGTATCCGTTGCAGACGCAGGATCTCGACAAGGGGCTGGCGCAGCTTTTCTTCCAGGTGCAGGGCGGCCAGCACAAGATCATCGAGCCGACGCAGCTCGCGGAGACGAAGTTCATGGCGGCGCCGTGGATGAGCTGATGTCGGCGCCACTCTTCGCCGGCGAAGACATCCACCTCCATCTCGGCGGCCGCCATATCCTCAAGGGCGTGTCGCTCGCGGCGCGGGCGGGCGAGGTGCTGGGCGTCGTCGGGCCGAACGGCGCCGGCAAGACGATGCTGTTCGAGGTCCTGTCGGGCCGTCAGGCGCCGGCGCAGGGGCGGGTGCTGTTCGACGGAGCGGACATCACGCGCCAGCCGCTGCATCTGCGCGCACGGCTCGGCATCGGGCGCACCTACCAGTCGCCGGTCGTGCCGGACGAGCTGACGGTCGGCGAGGTGCTGAAGGTCGCCCGGGAGGCGCATCCGCCGTTCCTCACCCGCTATCACGCCGCCTGGGCCAGCGAGCTGGTCGGCCTGCACGTGGCGTCGGGCACGCTGTCCGGGCGGCTGGAGACGCTGAACCGGCGCAAGCTGCTGCTCGCCTGCCTGCTGATGCGCCGCCCGCGCGTGCTTCTGATGGACGAGCCGGCGGCGGGGCTGATCGGGGCGGAGATCGCCGAGCTGGACCGGCTGATCCGCACGCTGTCGCAGGAGCTTGGTGTTACCATCCTGCTGGTCGAACATCGGCTGGAGCTGCTCGACGCGATCGCCGACCGCGTCGTCGTCCTCGATCTCGGCGCCGTCATCGCGGAGGGGCTGCCGGAGAGCGTGTTCACGCTGCCGCAGGTGCGCGCCGCCTATTTCGAGACCGAGGCCGCGTGAGCGAGGTGTTGCGTATCGGCGGCCTGTCCGCCGGCTATGGGCCGCTGACGGTGCTCCACAGCGTCAACCTGACGGTCGCGGCGGGCGAACGCGTCGGTCTGGTCGGCCTCAACGGTCACGGCAAGTCCACGCTGCTGCGCGCGATCGCCGGGCTGACCGGATGGCAGAGCGGGTCCATCCGCCTCGCCGGCCGCGAGGTGGGCAGCACGCGCAGCCAGGGGCCGGGGCGCTACACGCACCGCATCGTGCGCGCGGGGCTGGCGCTGATGCCGCAGGGCGATGCCATCTTCCACGGCCTCACGGTCGCCGATCATCTCGACAGCGGCGCCTATACCCGCGCCGCCTGGCGGGACCGTCGGCGGCGGCGCGAGCGCGTGCTCGCGATCTTCCCGGCGCTGGAGAAGCTGCTCGACGTGCCGGTGGGGCGTCTGTCGGGCGGGGAGCGGCGCATGACGAGCCTCGGCCGGGGGCTGATGGCCGATGCCCGGCTGCTGCTGATCGACGAACCGTCCCTCGGTCTCGCGCCCAGGATCAGTCAGGAGCTGGTCGCGGCTTTGTCGGCGATCGAGCTCGGGGACAGCGCGATGATCATCGCCGAACAGAACATCCCGTTGCTGCAGGGGCGGGTGACACGCATGCTCGGCATCCACGCCGGTCGCATCAAGGGCGGCGCCGAGGCGGTGCAGCTCGCCGGCGTCAACCTGCATTGACCGCGCGATGACGTTCGATCCGGCCTATATCATCCTGACCACCGCGAGCCTCGCGTCCATCTACGGGCTGCTTGCCATCGGCATCTCGATCATCTGGTCCAGCCTCGGCATGATCAACATGGCGCATGGCTTCACCTTCGCCTTCGCCGGCTACGGTGCGTGGATCGCCGCGCACACGCTGTCCGCGAGCGCGCCGGCGGTGCTGCTGGCGGGCATCGCGGCGGGCGCGCTGTCCGGGCTCGCGATCGCCGGCGTCGCCTTCATCCCGCTGTACGACAAGCCGAACTTCCCGCTGCGCAGCCTGATCGCGACGCTCGGCATCAGCCTGCTCGGCGCGCAGGCGCTGCTGTACGTGTTCGGCCCGCGCGTGAAGGCGTTGCCGCGCATCTTCGGCTATGGGCGCTTCCACCTGTTCGGCATCGCGATCACGGCCGACAAGCTGGGCACCATCATCTGCGCCCCGGTCGTCCTGCTGGCGGTGCTGATCTGGGCGCGCACCTCGCGCCGCGGGTTGCAGATACGGGCGATGATGCAGAACCCCGAGGGCGCGGCGCTGGTCGGCGTCGGGCTGCGCTCGACGGCGCTCGCGGTGATGGCGCTCACCGGCGGGCTGGCGGGGCTGGCTGCCGTCCTGCTGTCGCAGACCTATTACGTGAGCCCCTATTCGGGCCTGACGCCGCTGCTGAAGGGCATGATCGTCGCCCTGGCCGGCGGCCTCGGCAGCATTCCCGGCGCGCTGATCGCCGCCGTCTGCATCGGCTTCGTGGAGACGCTGACGGCGGTGACGCTCGGCGGCAAGTTCGTCCTGATCACGCAGTTCCTGTTCATCATCGTGGTGCTGCTGATCCGGCCGCGCGGCATCGCCGGCATGCTCGAACAGACGCGGGAGTAGCATGCGCGACCAGCCCGGCCTGATCGACACGGAAGACGCGCCGCGCCGCCTGGTCGGCCGGCGGATCTACTACCGCAAGCTCCGCACCGCCGGGGCGGACCGCTGGCGGCGCCTGCGCTATCCGTTCACGCGCCGCACGCCGCTGCTGCTCGACAGCGCGTTCAATCCGCGCACGCTGGTCGCCGAGCGGACGATCGTCGACAAGCGCCCGCTCTACTGGCTGGCCTTCTTTGCCGTCCTGGCGGCGGCGGGGCCGCTGGCGGGCGACACGCTGCTGGGCGCGGCGACGATCTTCGGCATCTATGCGGCGATCAACGTGATCTGGCTGCTGGTGATCGGCACCGCCGGCATCTTCTCGCTCGCGACGCTCGCCGTGGTCGGGACGGCCGCCTATGGCGCGGCCTATATGTCGATCCACGCGGGGCTGCCGTGGTGGGGCATGATCGCCGTGGGGCCGGTGTTCGGCCTGTTGTTCGGCGTGGTGATCGCGATACCGGCGACGCGGATCGACGGGTTCTATTATGCGCTGCTGACGCTCGGTCTGACGGAGCTGTGCCGGGTCTATGTCGTGCAGTCGCAGGCGCTGGGATCGGCGACCAACGGGCTGTACGGCGCGGACGGGATACTGCCGGACGGCGCCAGCCTGCGCGCGCAGCTGGTCGTGAGCTATTACGGGGCGGTGGTGCTGCTGATCGCGGCGCTTGCGCTGTTCCGGCTGGTCAACGGGCAGCGTCTCGGCCGGCTGCTGCGCGCCTCGCCCGAACGGCGCGAGGCCTTCGCGCAGGCGCTCGGCGTCGATTACCGGACGGCGCGGATCAAGGTGTTCCTGATCTCCTCCGCGGCCCTCGGCGTGGTCGGGGGATTCTATGCCGTCAACTTCCGTGGCGCGTCGCCGTCGCTGTTCTCGATGGACAGCCTGCTGCTGCTGCTCGCGATGGTGGTGATCGGCGGCATCGGCCGGCCGGAGGGCGCGGTGCTCGGCACCGCCATCGTCGTCGCCATCGACCGGCTGCTGATCGGCCTGGGGCCGCTGCGGCTGATCCTGGTCGGCCTCATCATGATCGGGACGGTGCTGTTCCTGCACAACGGTCTGGTCGGCATCAAGCAGCAGTTCCGCAACTGGCGCGACCGCAAGCGCAGCGAGCACCGGGCGAAGCGCGACATACGTGGAGGCGAGTACATGCCCGAGGAAGCGACCGAGGTACGCGACAAGCAGCTCATCGCCTTCCGCCGCTTCCAGCGGGGGGTGCGCGAGAGCCTCAAGCCGCTGATCACCGACGACCTGATCGAGGCGCATCGCCGGGCCCCGTGCGGTCCGCACGACGACCGGCTGTCGCGCGTGCTGAATTACTTCCGGCGCGCGTCGGTGGTGGACAAATACGCGATCCTGGCGGTGCGGCCCTTTGCCGAATATCGCCTGGTGGCGCTGTCCGGGCAGCGGGGCGTGCCGCCGCGGCTGATCGACGATCGCAGCTTCGCGACGGAGGAGGAGGCGATCCACGCCGTCTTCCTGCGTCGCGTCCAGGATCTGCTGGAGTCCTGACATGTCCCGCATCAAGCTCGAAGGCTACACGGATCGCCTGAGCGTCAAGCCGGGCGAGACCATCCGCTTCATGGTCAGCGCCGAGGGCACGACGCAGATGGGCGCGCAGCTCGTGCGGCTGATCCATGGCGACGAGAACCCGGCCGGTCCCGGCTACATGGATCGCCCGATCGACGCGGCGATCAACCGGACCTGGCCGGCGCGCCGGCAATATGCGCAACAGGGCAGCTTCCTGCGCGTCGATGACGGCGACGGGCGGCTCGCGCTCGATACGTCGTTCACGCTGCATGCCTTCATCTATCCGACCCTGCCGGGCCGGCATCGCCAGACCATCATGGGCCGCTGGGCGGTGGATCGGGTGGAGGGCTATGCCCTCGGGCTCGATGCCGATGGGCGGCTGGAGTTCCGCGTCGCCGGCGGCGGGGCCGCCGATCAGGTGACGGCGGAGACCCAGGTCGTCGCCAACACCTGGTATTTCGTCGCCGCGACCTGGGACGCCGCGACGCGGCGCGCCTCCGTGCGGCAGCACGCCATCGTCAACCGCTACAACGGGCTGCTGTCGCGCGTCGTGCCGTATCAGTACGACTCGCATGTCGTGGAGTCGCTGCGCGTCGTCCCCGCGCATGCGCCCGCGGTGCCGTTCCTGCTGGCCGCCGCGGCGGACCGCAATCCGGCACGGCCGTTCTTCGCCAGCCAGCTGTACAACGGCAAGATCGACCGCAGCGGCGTGCACGCGCGCATCCTGAGCGACGCCGAACTCGACGCCCTGCGCACGGGCGGCGCGCCTCCCGCCGAGGGGCTGCTCGCCTACTGGGACACGACCGCCGACTACACCGACGCGGGGATCGGCGACCGCGTCAGCGACACCGGCCCGTACCGGCTGCATGCGCACGGCGTTAACCGCCCGGTGCGCGCCATGACCGGGTGGAACTGGAACGGGCGCAACGACTGCTTCCGCCTCGCGCCGTCCGAATACGGCGGCATCGAGTTCAACGAGGATGCCGTCATCGACTGCCAATGGGAGCCGGACATCACCTGGACGGTCCCGGACGGGCTGGCCAGCGGCGTCTATGCGCTCAAGCTGACGGCCGGCGAGGGCGCGGGGGCGGCCGAGGAGCATCTCTGGTTCGTCATCCGCTCGGCGCGTCCCACCGCGCCGGTCTGCTTCCTGCTGCCGACGGCGAGCTATCTCGCCTATGCCAACTCGCAGCTTGGACTCGATGCCGACATCATGCAGGCGATCGGCGCGGTGACGCCCACGCTGCAGGCGGTGGATGTCGAGAACTACGCCAACAATTCCGAATACGGCATGTCCACCTATGACCACCACGCCAGCGGCTCGGGTGTCTGCTACAGCTCCTATCGCCGGCCGCTGTATAACATGCGGCCGAAATACCGCTTCCCCGGCATCGGCTGCCCGTGGCAGTTCGCCGCCGACCTGTCGGTGCTGGGCTGGCTGGAGCAAAGCGGCTTCGCATTCGAGGTCATCACCGACGAGGATCTGCACCGCGAGGGCATCGACGCGCTGCGGCCGCACAACGTCGTCATCACCGGGACGCATAACGAGTACTACTCGGAACGCATGCTGGACGCGACGGAGGACTACCTCGCGTCCGGCGGTCGCATGACCTATCTGGCGGGCAACGGCCTGTACTGGTGCGTCGCCTTCCGCGACGACGAGCCGTGGGTGATGGAGGTCCGCAAGCTCGACGCCGGCTCGCGCGCATGGCAGGCGCGGCCCGGCGAATACTACATGGCGACGACCGGCGAGCGCGGCGGGCTGTGGCGCTTTCGCAACCGCGCGCCGCAGAAGCTGGTGGGCGTCGGCTTCACCTCCGAGGGGATGGACTACTCGGTGCCGTTCCGCCGTCTGCCCGACAGCTATCATCGCCGCGCCGCGTGGATCTTCGACGGCGTCGAGGGCGAGGTGATCGGCGATTTCGGCCTCGGCCGGGGCGGCGCGGCGGGGATCGAGATCGACCGCTACGACCTCGCGCTCGGCACGCCGCCGCACGCCCTCATTCTCGCGATGTCCGAGCCGTTCTCCGACAACTATCCGCTGGTGCAGGAGGACATCCTGTACATGCATGCCGGCATGGGCGGGACGCAGCATCCGCTGGTGCGCGCCGACATGGTGTTCTTCACGACGCCGAACGACGGCGCGGTGTTTTCCGCCAGCTCGATCGCCTGGGGGCAGGCGCTGCCGTGGAACAACTACCGCAACAACGTCGCCCAGGTGATGCATAACGTCATCGCCGCCTTCGCCCGGCCCGGCCCGCTGCCGGGCGCCGCCTTCGACGCGGAGGAGAAGCTCTGGCGCTGAGCCGCGGCGGCGTCGTGCGGCCGGATTCCTCCCGATAGGCGCGCGGTGGGCCGCCCGTCGGGCGGCCCTGGCGGCGGTGGGCGCCGGGCCCGCGTCAG